>CAZWNR010000518.1:0-3112 GCA_964635665.1 uncultured bacterium
TCCCGCAGGCGGGTTAGGGTGTTGAGCAGGCGGTCATTGTCGCGCTGGTGCAAACCAATGCTGGGCTCATCTAGCACATAGAGCACCCCCGTCAGGCCAGAGCCGATTTGGGTGGCCAGTCGAATCCGCTGGGCCTCGCCGCCAGAGAGGGTCATGGCGGTGCGGTGCAGGGTGAGGTAGTCCAGGCCCACATCCATCATGAATTGCAGACGGGCGCGGATTTCTCGCAGCACCAGTGCCCCAATTTGCAGTTGGCGAGCCGAGAGTTTTGGAGAATCACCCTCTTCACCGACCAGGGTGCGGATGCGCTTCAGGCATTCCCGAATCGACACGTTGGTGAGGTCGCTGATGGAGTGGGGGCCGATGCGGACAGCGTTGGATTCGGGCTTGAGGCGGGTGCCGTGGCAGACTTCACAGGTTTGATCCACCAGGTATTTCTCTAGCTTTTGCTTGTAGAGTTCCGAGGTGGTCTCCTTATATTGCCGATCTAGGATGGGCAAAACGCCCTCGTACTGGCGATAGTAGCCCTTGCGATCCCGGTAGCGCGAGTCGGATTCGATGTAGATTTTTTCCTCGCTGCCGTGGAGGACGATGTGCTGTTGTTCGGGGGTGAGGCTGTCCCAGCGGGACTGGATTTCAAAACCAAAGGCTTGGCCGACGCTGTAGAGCAGCGAGAAATAGTAGGTGTTGTCCTTTTCCGACCAGGGGGCCACGGCGGCATAGACGGGCAGCGTGGGGTCGGGCACCACCAAATCCGCCGAAAACGTCCGCAGACTACCTAACCCGTGGCAGTGGGGGCAGGCTCCGTAGGGCGAGTTAAAGGAAAACAAGCGCGGCGACAATTCCTCCATCACCGCCCCATGTTCGGGACAGGCGAAGTTTTCGGAAAAGACCAGTTCTTTAGGCAACGCATCGGCCAAGGCTGAACCATAGCTGCCCCCGGCTTCCGCCGCCTGGGACACTCGATCCGGTAGGCGATCCGACAGCGACACCACATTATCCTTGGCGACCGCAGGGCTGGATTCCTCAGTTTTTTCAGCCAGAATATCGATCACCGCGATCCCCTCCGACCGCTTTAGGCAGGTGGCCAAGGAATCCGCCAGTCGCTCTTGCAGACCGTCTTTTTTCACCAGGCGATCTACGACCACTTCGATGTGGTGGCTGTGGTTTTTGTCGAGTTCAATATTGTCGGTGAGTTCGCGAATTTCCCCATTCACCCGCACCCGCACAAAGCCTTCGGAGGCCAGACTGGAAATCAGCTTTTTGTGCGTTCCCTTTTTACCGCGTACCACGGGGGCCAGGATCTGGAACCGAGTCCGATCCGGCAGGGCCATCACCCGGTCGATCATTTGGTCGATGGTTTGGGGCGAAATGCTGCGATCACAGTGGGGACAGTGGGGTTCCCCCGCTCGTCCGTAGAGCAGACGCAGATAGTCGTAGATTTCCGTCACCGTGCCCACCGTGGAGCGGGGGTTGTGGGAGGTAGATTTCTGGTCGATGGAAATGGCCGGACTCAGGCCCTCGATGGCGTCCACATCGGGCTTATCCACCTGGCCGAGGAACTGCCGCGCATAGGCACTGAGGGATTCTACATAGCGGCGCTGGCCCTCGGCAAAAATGGTATCGAACGCCAGGGACGACTTGCCGGAACCCGATACCCCCGTGAACACAATCAGCTTGTTGCGGGGAATTTCTAAATCCAGGTTCTTCAGGTTGTGCTGCCGCGCCCCCCGGATACGAATCACGTTGTCGTTGAGGGCGGAGTGGTGGTGAGCCAGCCCAGTATGACCTAGGTCAATGCCGGAGTCCTGGGGGATTTCTTGATCCTGTAGGGTTTCTTGATCGCTGACCGCTTGTTTGTCGTTCGTCGCCTTTTTCCCGTTTGCTTTGCCATTAGTGGACGCTCGCCCATTGCGAGGGGTGGCAGATTTCTTAGCGGCAGCGTCCGACTTAGGCATATTGGGGGGCTTCGTGACAATGCTTTACCAATTTAACATTTATATACACAAGTGCATGGCTCGGCCTGGGGAGACAGACCTAGGGGCCATGCCATCACTCTCCTATAGAGGCTTGCGGATTCCCTTAGGGTAGGGGGATTTCGAGGGGATCTCCCAGGCTGTGATGGGGAAGGTCAAGATGGGAATAAACAGCAACCCAAATTGCAACAGGAATTGGAAGCCTTGAGAGTGTAGCTTGCTTCCTATCAAGGGTGGCCGAAGCGACGTTAAGGAATATTGCGTCATCAGCATCCGCTTGGCTGTACCCAACCTATCCTTTACAGGTGTTAGGCAATCAGAGGTGTGATTCGCTGTAAAAACGAAGGAGAGACTAAACCATGGCGCAAAAAACAATCGCAGGCAAAATCATTAGTTTGGGAACTGTGGCTTTGATGGCAGCAGGATTTCAAACCTCAGTTGATGCCCTCGAGCGTTCCATATTTAATCAAAATCCCGCTACTATAGAACGATATTTCGGCCCCTATTGGAGCCGCCTGACAACTAGCACTAGAAGCGGGGATCATCGTGTTACCTACACTTATAATCCCGGAGCGATTCGATCCCTGTTTCCTGATGCAGAGGGATTAAGGATCTCCGTTGAGTTCATCAATCACCAAGCTAAGCGCATTAAAATTCACCAGAATGGGACAGGGTTTGATATTCCACCTAGGCAGCTTCGTGAATCAGACTATTATCCCGTAGTCTTTGATGCACTATTTGAGGATATTTTTGGCTATCGTCCTCCTACCCATTCCCAACTCCATGGACGATCAATTTATGATGATTCCGGTGATGGTGGAACCCTACATACATCAACCTACTGCATTGCTGAAGGGATCGCTATTTCCTACGAATGGATTAGCGTCAGAAATTTCGTAAATTATATTGACATCCTTCAGGAACCAACCTGTACTGAATCAACCCTTGAACCGTGAGGTATTGGATACTCTGCGAAAGCAGTTCCAGGGCCACCATTCCTACCCTCCGCCAACGGCTTCTCCCTTGAACAGCCTCGCCCTTACCCCCTTTATCTAGGGGCAGGGGGCTGAGCGGGCGAGAACTGAAGGGGATAGCGGTAACGGTTTTCCCAGGGTGGGGTTCGGTATCCCCGTCCC
>CAZWNR010000519.1:0-3107 GCA_964635665.1 uncultured bacterium
CTCCAGACCTTTACCCTAGCCCTGCTGTTGACCATCACCGCCTGGGGGTTTGGGTTCTGGCGATGGTCTCCACGGCCCTTAGCCCTTGGGGATAGTGATGATACCGAGCCTGACTAAATGCCCTAAGAAACGTTAACCTCTGCCCCCAGGACAGGAGAAGGATAGAACGGCCCCTCGACGTTTTGGGGTAAGGAGCTTTTGTCAAGTCCGAAAACCAGAAACTGTTACAAAAGTTTTTATTCGATGGTGCTTTCCCCAGGGCTTTCCCCAGATTTTCCACAAAAACCTAGGAGTTATCCACAGGAAGAAACGGAGTACCAGGCTTTGGGGTTAGCCTGTGGAAAACTTCAGGGAGAGTGGAAGGGGAGGATTATTTTGCCCTCCACCCTAAGTCCGGATGATCCCATGGCTGCAAAACCCTGATTACTTCGTGATTAGGATTGGGGATTAGCGCAGATTTGGCTTCTGTGCAAGATTGACAGGCCCGGAGGAGTTGGGCAGAATGATGCGACTGGAAACACCGTGCGCCCCAACATGGTAGCCATACTCAGACGATTCGCATCGTCGGTTGGGCTCGAAAATGAGGCTCCAATGTTGGTGTAGCGCTGCTTTGATGCGCCTAAAAACCCTGACCTAGATTGCTTGAGGGCACCAGCACAGGTGTGATTGTGTTGGGACTGAGAGCCCATCCCCTGTTTCCTAACTTCCCGTTCGCCACAGACCATCAACCTTGCCCTGAGGAGGTAACCCCACTGTGATGCCTAACTCCACCACCGAAACCCGCGTTAGCCTACTGGCCGAAATTCCTGAAGAACTCCATGATGCCCTGCAAACCTACCTCGCTAGCCATGCTAACTGGAGTCAACATCGGGTCTTTTGTGCGGCCCTGTCTTTGTTTTTGATGCAAAACGGCCACTGTGGTCGTGAGGTGAATCGCATCTATCTCGATTCCCTCTTTGACTACGCCAGCTAGTCCATGGATGTGGTAACTCAAGCCAACCCATAAAAAACCCGCCTGCTCCGGTGAACCTTGGCAGGCGGGTTTTTTAGGCTCTATCTACGATGGTCGAGTTGGTGGCTCAATTATGCTCTGGGCCTTAATCGACCCAGCCAATGTCGGTATCGGAGAGCATAGGATTGGGTTGATCGGTTTGGGGGGTATAGGTGGGAACACCGCGCACGTAGCCAGGTTTGGCTGGCCCTGGGCTGGGCTGGCGGGGAATAATATCGCCACCGGAGCGACGGGGTGGAGCTGAGCGGCTGGGGGTAGAGACGGCTGGAGCCGGGGCGGGGGCAGACAGCTTTAGGATCGTGGCCTTGGCCTCCGCTAGGGCCTCCTCCGCTTGCTGAAGAGAGGTTGTCTTGGCCTTGAGATCGGCTTGGGCTTGGTCGAGGCTGTCGGTGAGTTCAAACAGGCGACTCTGCTGGGCAGCGAGATCTTGCTGAAGCCCCTGGACCATTTTCTCGAGGTCAGCCTTTTCCCGCTGAACGGCGGCTAGGGTGGCCTCTAATTCTGCCGCCGTAGGTCCGTTAGATGGGGGGACGCTAGGGGACGCATCGGCGGTTTCGTCCGATGGGGTCGGTGTGCTGGGCGGGTTATTGGCTTGAGTGGTGGTTTTACGTTGCGCTGTAGATCGTCCGGTTCCTTTAACGGAGGTCCCCTTGGGCGTCTTGGCGCGGCTGCTTGCAGTTTTACGGCGGCTCTGGATCGGCTGACGGGTTGTTTCTTCACCAGGGGCTGGGGTGGTTTCGTCAGACGGATCCGCTGGCGCAGGAGCCTCCCCCAGCGTGTCGGCCTTACTGGCTTCTTCTTTCAACAGGTCGGAGAGGCTTTTCTTGGTCATAGGGATCGTTACTTCCAGTCTCGCTGTATTTCTTCCGCCACTCGATGGTAGTCTGATCGGGCTTCTTGGGCATTTTTGCCTCGCCACTGCAACACCGGAACCCCGTCTAGGGCCGCTCGTTCGTGGGCTTTGTAAGTCCGAATAAAGGCGTGGCAGGCCGGGATATTCAGTTCCAGCAGCGTGTTTTGGGCCTCCAGGGCTTCCGCCAAGCTGCGGGAGTCTACTTTTGTCAACAATACTCGATGGGCTACCCCCCTGGGGGCTACCGCTTCATTGACTGTAGTAATTAGGGCGGTTAGATCCATCGGGGCCGGGGGGGTGGGTAGCAAAACGTAGTTGGCCACGGGGATGACCGCCGCTAGGGCCGCTGAATTCAGAGCGGGTGGCGTATCCACAATCACCAAATCGTACTGCCGTAGGTTGGGTAACTCGCTCAGGTGGGCTGGATCTTGAGCCTGGGTGACTTCAAATCCTAGGGCCGTGGGGCTGCGATTTGTCCACCACAGGGCCGAGCCCTGGGGATCGGCATCCACCAGCAGCACCGACTGGGTTTCGGCGTAGATGGCCGCTAGGTTAACGGCGGTGGTAGTTTTACCCACGCCTCCCTTACCGTTTAAAACAACCAGGACAATGGTGCGTTTTGGGGATTTGGCCTTGGCCAATGCGGTGTCCTCCTGGGGCGATGCTGATGGGACTCGATGGCATAGTAATCTAAGTGGGCGATCCTCGGCTAGGGGAAGGCCTTGCGGGCGTGAAAAGCGTTACGGACGCTCCGCCGTCGCCCTGCGCTCAATGTCGGGAATTAGGGCCGCTGGAAAGATGGGCTCCAGTTGGGCTGGATCGTCGAGGATGTCTGACCGTGAAACCAGGTTGAGAACCGTAAACTCGTCGTCCGACAAGGCGGCAATGCGGGCCGCACCCTCGGCAACGACTTGGCCCTGCTGGCTGGCCACAAACCAAACGTAGTATTTGGGCACCGCCACCCCCACCTGGGTTGGGATATCGCGCAGGAGGGCATAGTCAACTACCAAATCAGGGCCTGCGGTGGGGGCTAGGTAGCTGGCTAGAGCCTCGGCTAGGGAAGCGTTTTGAGCCATGGGGGAAGCCGATACAGGGGCTTGAAATCCATCTCCACCCTATACCTCAGACGAGGCTGTTGGCGACAGGAACCCCCCCAGTAGAGCAACCAGCACTACTTCAGACCAAACGATAGTGTTGTTCACTGCACAGACTTACCAAATCCCAATCCTGCCAAGGTATGGC
>CAZWNR010000520.1:0-3100 GCA_964635665.1 uncultured bacterium
CGCAGGGGAACCGGAAACCCAGTTCGCCTTTGTCGGGCACCAGACGAGAGCTGCGAGCGTACAGCACGCCTTTCAGAAGAATCAGCGCCGTCACGTGGATGGTGAAGGCATGGATGTGGTGAACCATGAAGTCGGCGGTGCCGAGGGTCATGGGCATCATGGCCACTTTGCCAGCCACCGCAATCACATCGCCACCGAAGATGGGGCTAACCCCAGCCAGGGCGTTGGGCGCGGTACCGCCAGCGGCAGCGGCGTGGAAGCTTTGCACCCACTGAGCAAAGATGGGCTGAAGCTGGATAGCGGAATCCGAGAACATATCCTGGGGACGGCCCAGAGCCCGCATGGTGTCGTTGTGGATGTATAGACCGAAGCTATGGAAGCCGAGGAAAATACACACCCAGTTGAGGTGGGAGATAATCGCATCGCGGGAGCGGAGCATCCGATCCAGGGCGTTATCCATGTTCACGGCGGGATCGTAGTCGCGCACCATGAAGATCGCGGCGTGGGCCGCAGCCCCCACAATCAGGAAGCCGCCAATCCACATGTGGTGGGTAAACAGCGACAGTTGGGTGGGGTAATCCGTCGCGATGTACGGATAGGGGGGCATGGCGTACATGTGCTGCGCCACGATGATGGTGATGGAACCGAGGATGGCCAGGTTAACCGCCAACTGGGCGTGCCAGGAGGTGGTCAGGTTCTCGTACAGGCCATCGTGGCCCTTGCCACCAAACAGCAGGGGGTCACCCTTGTGGCCTTCCAGGATTTCCTTCATGCTGTGGCCGATGCCCCAGTTGGTGCGGTACATGTGGCCCGCAACGATGAAGAGAACCGCTAGCGCCAGGTGGTGGTGGGCGGTATCAGACAGCCACAGACCACCGGTGACGGGGTTGATCCCACCCTTGAAGGTGAGGAAGTCAGAGTACACACCCCAGTTCAGGGTGAAGAAGGGCTTCAGACCCTCAGCAAAGCTGGGGTACAGATCCGCCATCAGACTCTTATTCAGGATGAACTCGTGGGGCAGGGGAATGTCCTGCGGAGCCACGCCAGCATCCAGCATTTTGTTTACAGGCAGAGCGACGTGGATCTGGTGACCCGCCCAGCTCAGGCAGCCCAGACCAAGCAGGCCCGCCAAGTGGTGGTTCATCATCGATTCCACGTTTTGGAACCATTCCAGCTTGGGAGCAGCCTTGTGGTAGTGGAACCAGCCCGCAAACAGCATCAGGCCAGCCATCACTAGCGCCCCAATGGCGGTGACGTAGAGCTGATAACCGTTGGTGAAGCCAGCGGCCCGCCACATCTGGAATAGACCAGAGGTAATTTGAATGCCGTGGAAGCCACCGCCCACATCAGCGTTCAGGATCTCTTGGCCAAAGATGGGCCAAACGACCTGGGCGCTGGGCTTGATGCCCGTGGGGTTGGTCATCCAGGCTTCGTAGTTGGAAAACTTAGCGCCATGGAAGTACATGCCGCTGAGCCAGATAAAGATGACGGCTAGGTGACCGAAGTGCGCACTAAAGATCTTGCGCGAGATGTCTTCTAGGTCACTGGTATGACTATCGAAATCGTGAGCGTCGGCGTGGAGGTTCCAAATCCAAGTGGTGGTTTTGGGGCCTTTAGCCAAAGTCCGATCAAAGTGTCCGGGCTTACCCCACTTCTCAAAGGAAGTAGGCACTGGATCCTTGTCAACGATGACTTTGACCTTCGCCTCCCGCTCGCGCGGGGTAGTTGTCATGGAGACTCTCCTCTCTCTAGACAAAAGCAAACAGCGAGAATCATATCGCCTTGTGTGAACTATACCGATGACCCTAGAGCCAACTGGCATAACCGCTACGAGGACGGTGATTGCTCTTGAGCATTATAGTCTCGTAAATTGACGCTTCTTGGCAGAGGTTAACAATAATTCAACCTGCGGAAACCCTTGATTTACGGGCATTCCAAAAATACTCCGATCACAAAATTGAAGCCAGACATGGAGGACATTAACAAAACTCAATAAGAATCTCCGGTTTTCTCCGAAAAACAGCGGTCAAACCCATTTTTTGTAAACAAATATTAATCAATGATGAGAAGAGCAAAGGATTACGATAGAGAACGCTGACCTAACACCGATTTCCACCGGTGCGACAGCGAGGATTTTGATCGGCATATCCTCGTCAAGCTGTGCGCGGAGGCGAGTTTTTTGGGAACGATGGGAGCGTCTGCCTCTGTGGGGGGTAGTAACGAAGTGTTGAGAATTGTAACGAGCTACCCTGGTTTCCTAGGCTTTTTCCCATGGAAAACCGTGACTTACCTGATCGGGGCTACCCATAGCCGCCGATTCTCGGAGAGCGATCCCCCCTTTCTATCCATTGGGGCCGTCTGCGGTGAACAACGGGGTGTTTGTCGGTGGTTGGCGATTGTTGTTTGGTGGCTTGAACATGAGGCCCATGCCCAAACCTGCGTATTCGCTGGGACGAATTTCCCGACGACACCTGCTGAAACTAGCGCTGGCGGCGGGCGTATTGCCCAGTTTGGCAAGTACCTGTGCAGCCCCCCTAGGACCCGATGATCCGGAGCCAAGTTTTCCGCCCGTGGGGGAAATGTGGCGGCAATTTGCAGGCACCGAACTGCGGCTGCTGCTGAACGATCACCCCTGGACCCAGGGCGTGCGGCCCTACCTAAGGGAATTTGAGACGCTGACGGGGATGACCTTGAGGATCCAAACGGTGGCGGAGCCGGACTACTTTAGCGAGCTGGAGACCGCCCTCAACCGACGTCCCCAGGAGGTTGATGCCTTCTTTCTGCCGATGGATTCCACCGCCTACCGCCTCTGGCAAGGGGATCGGCTGCATTCCCTCATCCCCTTCATCCACGACCCCAGCCTCACCGCCCGCGACTACAACCTCTACGACTTTCCCGAGGGCTTTCGACTAGCCGCCATGTATCCCCCAGGACAGGCCGAGGCGGAACTGTTTGGTATTCCAGCCACGGTGGAGGTGTATATGCTGTTCTATAACAAGCGGCTGGTCAATCGGTTTTTGGGCGGGCGGGTGCCCCAAACGATGGTCGAACTGGTGCAGGCGGCGAGTCAGATCAACGCCAGCGGCGAGGCGCTGGGGAT
>CAZWNR010000521.1:0-3093 GCA_964635665.1 uncultured bacterium
ATGGTAAGGCTTGTCCTATAAGGGTTTTGGCTGGAATTGATGACACACCCTAGGAATCCTTAGATTTAGAAATTTTCAGACAAACTTGGAGATCCTTGAGGCTTGAGGATCCTTAGGGTCAGGGATCCTTAGACTTGAGAATCTCTATTCTAGGGCGCGACGGGAACCTCAGGCGATCCAAAGGGGTGGGGTGGAATGGGTGCCCAATCCGTGACCAAGGCAACCCAGATAGCCGTTCTACCTTGAATTTGCGATGATAGGGTTCAGCCCTTGTTTCTACGACTGCCCATGCCCACGGCTACGACGACGACCGCCACCATCAAATTCCTCGTTGAGCCGACCTGCCCGGAATGGGTAGAACAAGCCTTGGCCAACCTAGACACCATTTTGCTCGACCACGCCCAGTGCGAGCGCAAGGCGGCGGGGGTGGCCATGGGCCTGATTAACCGCTACCCCTCCGACCGGGAGTTGATTCTGGCGCTGACGGAAATTGCCCAGGAGGAACTGGCTCACTTCACCCAGGTACACCAGTGGCTAGAGCGACGGGGGGTGCCCCTGCGCCCGCTACAACCGCCGCCCTACGGAGCCAAACTGCGGGAACAGGTGCGAACTGTAGAACCCCAGCGCCAGCTTGATCTGTTTCTGGTGTCTGCCCTGATTGAAGCCCGCAGCCATGAGCGCCTAGGGCTGCTGGCCCAGCATTGCCCCGACCCAGCCCTGGCCAAGTTTTACAGCAGTTTGATGGCCTCGGAAGCTCGTCACTACGGCACCTACTGGGTGTTGGCCACGGGCCGCTTCCCCCGGTCTGAGGTAGATGATCGCCTGAAAACCCTGGCCGAGGCCGAAAGCGCGATTTTGGCAACCCTCCATCCAGAGCCAAGGGTTCATAGCTAGCCCCTTGTAGGACTGGACAAGTTGAAAATCGGGGGGCTAGGATTCGGACTTGGTATGCTTCGGATTGGTTCTGAACATCGATTTTCATCGGTGGGAGTCCCGCGCTAGCGGCCTAGACGCTTGGTACAAGCCGCCCAGGGAGAAGGGGGATCCTTGACAGGGCAATGTCCCTCCCCCTAACCGGGGGCGCTGCCTCGATTCCCTCGGTCGGATTCTGCACCCATAGAGTAGTGAATGAAGACTCGGCCTGCGTGGAGAGCTTCGCCGCTGGTGCCGTAGATCTCGCCATCATTGAGCACCACAAAATCCGGGTTGATCACCCAACAGCGATACCCCTGCCCGGAATCGTAGGTGATGGCAGCAATCCATCCGGGAAAAGTTAGAACATGGGTGAGCTTACTGGTCGCCATGGGGATTCACCTCGTATTGGCGGGGGAAAGGGTAGGATAGGGGCCAGAGCAAGGCCCTCAAAAAGGCTGAGCAATCGACGGGCAGGCGGCCTCCTCAGGCCAATCTCCCCAAGTGGTCTATCTAGACCAGGGAACTGTTCCAGGCAACTGGACCGGTAAACCAAGCTAGATAGGTTTCGGGATCGTTCTTGGGCGAAGCTCTCCATTCAGGCCGCTAAAGGGCACTCTGGGAATTGGGACTAGGCCCACACGCCAATCATTTGCAATTTGGTTCAAGTGTACTATACTGGCATTGTTGGACGCAATGCTTTCTTGTTTGGCTCCTGGGTTTGGTCCGATGGTTGGCTCCATGCTTAGCCGAGAGGTGGAGCTTTTGGCCAAGAGAAATTACACTTCATTGAGTTCATTGGGGTTGGCCTTGGCCTTAGGCTTGACCAAAACCCCGCCCCCTGCTACCCGTTACCCCCCCCTTAGGCAGCTATGGCACCTAAAAACAGCGACGTTTCCGAAAAGCAAAAAGCCCTCACCATGGTGCTCAACCAGATTGAGCGCAACTTTGGTAAAGGATCCATCATGCGTCTGGGCGAAGCCAGCCGGATGCAGATCGAGACCATCCCCACCGGGGCGCTCACCCTGGATCTTGCCCTGGGGGGTGGCCTGCCCAAGGGGCGGATTATTGAAATCTACGGTCCTGAGAGTTCCGGTAAAACCACCGTCGCCCTCCATGCCCTTGCCGAGGTTCAAAAATCGGGTGGCGTAGCGGCCTTTGTGGATGCTGAGCACGCTCTCGATCCGGTCTATGCCAAAGCGGTGGGGGTCAACATTGACGAACTACTGGTTTCCCAACCGGATACCGGAGAAATGGGCCTGGAAGTGGTTGATCAACTGGTGCGTTCCTCTGCCATTGATGTGGTGGTGATAGACTCGGTGGCGGCCCTGGTGCCTCGCGCCGAAATTGAAGGGGAAATGGGTGATGCCCACGTCGGTTTGCAGGCCCGCCTGATGAGCCAAGCCCTACGCAAGATCACCGGCAGCATCGGCAAATCCCAATGTACGGTGATTTTTCTGAACCAACTGCGCCAAAAGATTGGCGTTTCCTACGGCAACCCCGAAACCACCACCGGGGGGAATGCCCTCAAGTTCTATGCCTCCGTGCGGCTAGATATTCGCCGCATCCAAACCCTGAAAAAGGGCACCGAGGAATACGGGATTCGCGCCAAGGTAAAGGTGGCCAAAAACAAAGTCGCTCCTCCCTTCCGCATCGCTGAGTTCGATATTCTCTTTGGCCAGGGCATTTCCACCATGGGCTGCCTGGTAGACCTGGCGGAACAAACGGGGGTGATCACCCGCAAAGGGGCCTGGTACAGCTACGAGGGCGACAACATCGGCCAAGGTCGCGACAACACCGTCACCCGCCTGCTGGAGGATAGCGACTTTGCCGCCAAGGTAGAAGCCCAGGTGCGCGAAAAACTCGCCATCAGCGGTAACCCCACCGCCATCGAAGAACCCGATGAGGAAGCGGAAGACGACCTCCTTGAAGAAGAGGACATCTAGAGTCCGGGTCTGATCCCCAACCCCAAAGCCTGTAAGGTCTGGGTTTCCTTGCCCTTACCCAGATCTTGCCTTCACCCCCAGCCCCTCTTCGATGGAGGCTACCGCCTATACACAAGTCTCTATTCCGCTGGGTTCCTAGGGTTGATCCCCCCCGGCCCCCCTTAAAAAGGGGGGAACCGGATTCAAAGTCCCCCTTTACAAGGGGGATTTAGGGGGATCTCCCAGGCATGACGGC
>CAZWNR010000522.1:0-3092 GCA_964635665.1 uncultured bacterium
CCAGCCAGGGCGAGAACTTGGAGGAATAGTTGGCCCCCACCATGCCGTTGCGGGTTTCTTTGTAAACGCGCAGGCTGTCGGTGTTCCACACATAATCCTGGAGCCGTTGCAGGGCAGCGGTTTTGCCCCCTCGGAAGGGCAGCACACCCCTAGGGTCGGGTTCCGGTAAAGCTAAGCCCAAGTCCGCTAGGGTGGGCAGAGGGCCAGGATCTAGCGAGGGCAAGGGCGGCAGGGTTTTCGGTGTCGGCAGCACGGCATCCACGACGCTGCGTTGCTCCACTTGTTTACGAAATTGGGTGAACACCTCCGGTACTTGGCCGATGTCAAAGGGCAGATTGTCTGGGTGGTACAGGGTAGCCCCCCAATAGACCTGCACCCCAACCCCTAGGGACGCCAGCTTGGCCTCCAGGGCCGATTCCACCGATACCTCTTCGGCGGTCACTTCCTCGTGCCAGTGGACGGTTTCAACGCCGAGTTCTCGCGCCAAATCGGGAATTACCCCCTCAGGCCGACCCATCCGCACCACCAGATCACTGCCCAGGGCTTGAAGGGATCGCCGCAGATCCGCCACGCTCTCCAGCAAAAACTGCGCCCGAAACGCCCCGGTTTTTGGAAAGCCAAAGGCCGTTTGACCAAACTGGCGTGGGTCGAAGCAATAGCAAGGAATCACTCGCTGCCCCGACTGGACGGCCTCCCAGAGGGGCTGATGATCGTGAAGACGCAGATCGTTACGAAACCAAACAAGAACGGACATGGGGATGGGGAGTTGGGGTGAGGGGTTGGTTATTGGCTATTGGCTATTGGCTATTGGTTATTGGCTATTGGTGGTTTGGAAAGCAGCGTAGGGTGCATTCGCGCAGCAATGCACCAAAACCAGGCATCGCGACACCATGCACCAAAACCAAGCATCACGAAACCATGCACCAAAGTTAGACGTCGTGCAGCAATGGACGAAAGTCTTGGCAACATTGGGGATTATCTCTCAGGCAAAGAATACTTTTGTTAACTATTATGAATGTTTATAAAACTTTTACACAGGAGATTCCTCCCCTATGCCTATTCAGGTTGGTGACCTTGCCCCCGACTTTACCTTGCCCAACCAAGCCGGAACCCCGGTTACCCTGAGCGATTTTCGCGGTAAAAAGGCCGTGGTACTGTACTTTTACCCCAAGGACGACACCCCCGGTTGCACCATTGAGTCTTGCACCTTTCGCGATAGCTACACCGACTTTGAAGCCACCGGAGCCGAGGTGATCGGCATTAGCAGCGATTCTCCCACCTCCCATCAGCAATTTGCCACGAAGCATAATTTACCCTTCACCTTAGTCAGTGACGAAGGAAGCAAGGTACGCAGCACCTACGGGGTGCCGAGTACCCTGGGGCTGCTGCCTGGTCGTGTCACCTATATCATTGACCTAGAGGGCAAGGTGCGTCATATCTTCAATTCCCAGTTCAACCCCAAGGCCCACGTTAGCGAGGCCATGAAAGTGATTAAGTCCCTCTAATGTCCTTTTCTTGACCCTGTTCCCATGACCCAGGCGATCTCCGACGACTCTCTTCAGGCCGACGTGGATCGCCTTCAAGCTCTAGTGGCCGATCTGTGGTATCCCAGCGAAACCGATGCTCCGGTAACCATTGTGGTGTGGCCTTCTCCACAGACCGACGATGTTCTAGAACTTCTAGGCGCGGGAGCTTCTGCCATCACCGAGCATCCGCCGGAGCAGTTTTTTCAGCCCATTCTCAATAAGCCCTTTTGGCACTCGACCCAGGGCGAGCACTTAGCCCAGCGCTACCAAGCCGTACAGGACGGTTTGCAAAGCACTCTTACCAACCTGCGGGTTTACCGAGTAGGTCAGGTGGAGATCACCCTTTACCTCGTGGGGCAACACCCTAGCGGGGCCTGGGTGGGCCTCAAAACCCAGGTTGTGGAAACCTAGCGCTCCCAAGTCCTAGGGACATCGAAGTTTAAGGCTTTAGGTGGGTACTAGTTCTCCGGGTCGTAGCTTGGCCCATTTGCCCATTTCTTCCTGGAAGCTTTCGCAGCCCACCACGTCCCATTCCATCTCGATCTCTTCGCCCTGCTGGCGAATATTGACGTTGATGGTGGGTTCCACGGGTTCAAAGGTGGGGAACGCCGTGAGGTGGGGCTGTTGATGCTGGCCTTCTACGGCATGGTAGGTGGTGCAGCGGTCAACGTAGTGGCAATTTACGCAAATGCACATATTACTGAGCCTATCCACCGAAGGGGGTCTGTTTTTTGATATTCTACTCAAGTTTTGTGAATGCCCTGGGCTTGGCGGGGGGATGTTGCGAAATGCAAACATGACCGCCATAGTGCAGATCCCACGTCCATCAGCCATGTCCCACGGTCGTCGGTTACTGAGGGTAGGCCACGGTCAAGATTGAGCAAGGCGGGCAGTCAGGAACCCAAAAGATTGTTGTAATGAAAGAATAGAGGCTTCATTGAGTCTGACGCTAACCTCGCTATCCCGTGCAGTGGCTACCGAAAAATCCGCCCTTTCTCCCAAAACCTGGCCCTTTAGCGTATCGCTGTTGCCGCAGCACGCCTATTTGGTGGGAGGCAGTGTGCGCGATGCCCTCCTTAACCGCCAAGCAGACTATCTAGATTTAGACTTTGTGCTGCCAGAAAAGGCCATTGAAACAGCGGCGGACATTGCTCACCACTACAAGGTAGGCTTTGTGGTGCTGGATGCCGAACACCAAATTGCGCGGGTGGTCTTCCCCAACGCCACGGTAGACTTTGCCCAGCAAATTGGCCCCAGCATTGGTGTAGACCTTCAGCGGCGCGACTTCACCATCAACGCCATCGCCTACAACCCCCATAGCGAGACCCTGGTAGACCCCCTCGATGGCTACGCCGACCTGCAGCGGAAGGTCCTCTGCATGGTCTCCGCCGAAAACCTGGAGGAAGACCCCCTGCGCCTGCTGCGGGCCTATCGCCAAGCGGCCCAACTCCAATTTGACCTTGATCCCGTCACCCGCGTCACCCTGCGAGCCCTGGCCGATCAGATTAAAACCGTGGCCGCCGAGCGCGTCCAAGCGGAATTTAACTACCTTTTGGGCAGTCCTCG
>CAZWNR010000523.1:0-3086 GCA_964635665.1 uncultured bacterium
TGCTCACCCAACTCTAGCGCATCACTGCGCAACGGGGCCTGCGCTGGCGGCACCAGGTCGTCACCGATGGGTCGGCGGTGAAGGTGCGGGCCGAGGATGGCCGCAGCATTGCCGGGGTGGATATTTCGCCCTTCATTGGCCATCTGCCCCAGGGCCAATCGACCCGCCAATTCTCGACGACCAACGCCAGCGGCAGTACCTCCCAGGCGGCGACGATTATCGAAGCCCTAGAAACTGGGGCCAGGGTGCTGCTGGTGGATGAGGACACCTCTGCCACAAACTTCATGATTCGGGATCGCCGGATGCAGGCGCTAATTGCCAAGGATCGCGAACCGATTACCCCCTTCATCGACAAGGTGCGCCAGATCTACACCGACTACGGCCTTTCCACGGTGCTGGTAATGGGGGGCAGCGGCGACTATTTTGATGTGGCCGATACGGTGATTGCCCTCGACGAATTTGTGCCCCAGGATGTGACCGCCCAAGTCAAGGCCATCGCCGCCCAATACCCAACCGACCGCCACCGCGAGGGCGGCTCCCATTTTGGCGACCTCACTCCCCGCATCGTGCAGCCCCACAGCATCGACCCCAGCAAAGGGCGGCGTAGCGTCAGCCTCAAGGCTAGGGACACCAACCAATTGCAAATCGGCCAGGATACCATCGACCTCTCTGCGGTGGAACAACTGGTGGAACCGGGCCAGGTGCAGGCCATCGCCGAGGCCATTCTTTACGCCCAGCGTTATCATATGACCCCAGATCGGCCCCTTGCTCAAGTGGTTGATGCCGTCATGGCGGATCTGGCGGATCACGGCTTAGATGCCCTCACCGAATGGCCCATGGGCAATCTGGTGGCCTTTCGCGGCTTAGAACTCGCCGCCGCCATCAACCGCCTCCGTACCCTTCAGGTGCAGTCCGCCCATCAATAACGCCCATGTCCTCGCCCTCCATTCCCGGCTATCACCTGCGGTTAGGATCCCCCCTAGATCGGGCTACCCTAGTCAAATTCATGGAACGCACCTACCAGGAATTGGACGATAGCCCGCCCATCAAGCACCTCGCCGCCACGGTGGATCGCTACCTCTCCTGCGATACGCCCCTATGGATTGTGGAACGCCCTAGTAGCCGAGCATCCACCATCGCCGTGGGCTGCATTTGGCTAGGCCAAGCCACCGACCAACGCAATGGCCTGCTCCATCCCTACGTGCTGCTACTCTACGTTCATCCCGACCACCGCCGCCAAGGTCTGGCCACCCAACTGTTACACGCCGCCCACCATTGGGCCAAGGCCGAAGGGCACAGCCAAATCAGCCTGCAAGTATTCAGCGAAAATGCTCCGGCCCAGGCGCTTTACCAAAAACTGGGCTATCAGCCAGAGGCGATTTTGATGAAGAAACCTCTGGAGTCCTAGGTCTAGCGCTGTGCCCCTGATACCTGATTCCTAGCCTGACAAACCGTAGGGGTGAGGTTTCACTTGGGTGGAGTACATGGGGATGATCCGCCCGGCCCCCTTGATAAGGGGGGGACAGAGTGAAACGTAGACAGCCAGGAACCGGGGGATCTAGACCCCAGCCATGGTGTATCTCACGCTATCGAGAACCGCTACAGGATTGATTGAGGATTACTGGGGAGATTCGGCCCATTGGGAAGCCCAGTCTTGGCCTACGCGAATGGTGATATCGGAATCCAGATCGCCGGTGGATTCGGACAGCACTTGGCCTTGGCCTAGCACCGATTGAATCATCTCGGCACTGTCTCGGTCGCCGCGCTGGGCCACTACTTCGGTGCTGCGGCTGACGGTAGGGGCGTCGCCCGTGAGGTAAACCCCGCTAAACCCGTTAGCGCGCAGGTATTCCACCATGGCTGCCCCTGCCCCCGATGTGCTAGAAGCATTTTGCACCGCAATGCGAAGGTTGGAGACGTAGCGGGCACCGTTGTTATCAGCATAGACGCCTACCCCTTCGGTTTGGAAGAAGGTTTGCAGCACCGTGGCCGAAGCCTCCCAGTCGGGTAGCCAATAGCTCGCCTCAAACTCGGAGGCGCTGCTGAAACGCCCTGGCAGCATCACCATTTGGAAGCTGTCGGTGTCGATTTCTAGGCCAAAGTTAGCCAAGGCCAGCATTTCCTCTAGGGTGAGGTTGGTGTCTACATAGCGCTGCACCACCCGGATGGCCTGGGGTAAGCTGGGCACCACCGCAGGGCTGGTAAGGCGTTCCCGCAGGGCCTTTAGCAAAATCTGCTGTCGCTGCACCCGGCCAATGTCTCCCGCCCCATCATTCCGGAATCGGGCAAACTGTTCGGCCTGATCACCGCTGAGGGTTTGCCAGCCGGGGTAAAGGTCGATATAGAGTCCCTGGGTTTGGTCGGTGTACTCCATGCGCTGGGGCACGTCCACCTCAATGCCCCCGACCAGGTCTACAATTTCGCGAAAGGCGGCGGTATTGACCCGCACATAGCGGTCGATCTGCACGTTACCTAGGTTATCGGCAATGGTTTGGGCCACTAGGGCAGGGCCACCCTCCACGTTGGCATGGTTGATCTTGGCCATGCCATAGCCGGGAATCTGGACACGGGTATCCCGTGGAATGGACATCACCCGCAGGGTTTTATCCTCAGGATTGATGCGTACCAGCAGCAGGGTATCGGTGCGTCCTGCGAAAACAGCGTCGGAACCGGGGGCCGCATCTCGGTTTTCATCCAAACCCATGACCAGAATGTTCACTGGGCGAGTGACCTGGTAGCGAAACCCAGATTGCCAAAGATCGCTGAGCCCTGGGGCACTCCCATCGGCTACGGGAACACCGGGGATGGGCAGGAAGAGGGCGGCCCCTGCCCCTAGAAAGGCCGACGTAGCTGCTGTTCCAAGGAAAATCCCGCTCCACAGCAGCCCATTTAGGGTGCGACCAAACCAGCCCCGAGGCTTGGGAGCAGGGGGAGCCACATAGCGATAGGCGGAGAGGGGATCTGGGTCAACAGACTGGGGCGGCTGGGGCGGTGTTACCTCAGCGCTGTCTAGCACGGCGGCGGGGGACATATCCCCAGGGGCCGTGGTCGAGAACCCTGGAGCAATCGCCCCAGACTCTTCAGAT
>CAZWNR010000524.1:0-3085 GCA_964635665.1 uncultured bacterium
AATCTCCCCTGGCGGCCATTGGGCGGGTGGGTTACATCGAGCGGTTGGCCGAAGTCAAGCAATGGGGCCTGATGGGCACTGAGGCCATTGTGGTGGCACGTACCCGGTCGTACCTCAACCCCAACACCGGTCGCTGGAATGCCCCCGGCCTAGGCAATACCGAAGCCAGCATCACCCGCGACCAACGCCGCCGCACCGATGCCATCGCCCGCGCCCTAGAGGCCTATCGCCTCGAGTATCCCCACCTCAACCTGACTCCCACCCTGGTCACCATCGCCCCCCCAGAGATGCTGGCGGCAGCCCAGCCCCCCGTCCCGCCGCCCGTCGCGGAACCGGAACCCGATACTGTGCCTTTGCAGATGGCGGATTTCCCCGAAAACCCGACCTCCGAAACCCCCCTGGCTGAAAACCCGCTCCCTGACAACTCATCACCTGAACACCCGTTACCGGAAAATCCATCCCCTGAAACCCCTTCGTCTGAAAACTCATCGGACGAACCAGCAAGGACACCCGATCAAGGGGCAGATACCCTAAACCCTCCCTCCGCAGAACCCGTCAATCCCCAAGAACTCGCTAGTCAACATGATGATCAAAAGGCTGACGCCCCCGCCGTAACACCCCCAGAAGCTACCGAGTCCGTCGCCACTGACCCACTGTTCCCAACTACGTCTGCCTCAGATTCGGCCAGTTCAGATCCAAAGCCGACAGCCGTTGCCGATCAAACCACCGATCCAGCCTCTGAAACACCGGAGATGACGACTCAAGCGCCCGCTTCCTCTGAGGCTCAGGACATGGCCCCATCCACCCCCTCCCCGGCTACGCCATAACCCGCCCAGGGATAGTTTTGGTAAAGTGGTACTGAGTACTATTTATACCCTTCACCATGGCTATCCCTGTCCCATCAACACCGCCCATCACCGCCCTGGAGGACGCGCTAGAGCGGTGTCAAGCCTTGGGAATGCGGCTCAGCCGCCAACGACGCTACATCCTAGAACTGCTTTGGCAGCAGCAGGGGCATCTGTCGGCACGGGAAATTTACCACCGCCTCAACCAGCAGGGGCGGGAGATTGGCCATACCTCGGTGTACCAAAACCTGGATGCCCTCTCGGAGCAGGGCATCATAGAATGCGTAGATCGGGCTGATGGAAGGCTCTATGGCCCTACCAGCAGTTCCCATAGCCATGTCAACTGCTTAGATACCGAGGAAATCATCGATGTGAATGTGGTGCTGCCAGCGGAACTGATTCAGCATATCGAGGCCCAAACGGGGGTATCTATCATCGACTACCGGATTGATTTCTTTGGCACCAAAACCGCTGCGGTGGGCTAGCGCTTCGTCCGGATTGGGAGCGGATTGGACTGTATGAAAACCTTGGGCATCGGATGAATCGAGTTTCCTGGAGTTCATGGATTCCCTGGATTCCCTGAACCTGAAGAACTAGATTCACGCAGATGCCCTAGGCGTCTCGATAAGGCGTCTGACTGGTGCTGTCCTTCCCCGTCCTTCATTCCCTGATGTCGCCCATGCAACGGCCCCTCCTCTCCCTTGGCTTGATGGCTAGCGTTGTTACCCTGGCCCTACCCGCCGCCGCCCGTCCAGAATTGGCTAGCGGCGACCAACTGCTCAGTACCGATGTCGCAGGCTGCCTCGCCGCCGCCGATCAGTTTATTCAAGACTTGGGGATTGAGTTTTCCCAGGGCACCATCGACCGTACCGGCTATTTTGAAGACGGCGTCTTCCGCATTCTGTGCTACGGGGCCGGAGAAGAGGAAAGCTTGGCGGTGGTGTTTGCCAGCCACGAAACCTCTGGCGATGCCGTGGCCGACTTTATCCAACTGGCCCTATCCTCCCTCAATCGCCTTCAGCCAGAGGCCCCATCGGCCCAAGGTCTTCCCCAGGAAAATTAGGCGATCTCTAGGTTTCTTGAGATCGGAGCGTCTGACGCTGTTATTGGCCGTTAATGATTGGTTATTGGCTGGTTCAAAAAGGCCCCATTGATCGCTACACTACCCCCAACTACGGAGGGGAACGATCATGGAATCTAGTGCGTTAACGACCATTTTTTTGCCCCTAGCGCTGTTTGCCGTCATGCTGGGCATGGGGCTAGGGCTTCAGATCGAGGACTTTAAGCGGGTAGCGGTCTATCCAAAACCTGTGATTGTGGGGCTGATTGCCCAATTGGTGATGCTGCCCCTGCTGGGGTTTCTCCTGGCAACGGTGCTGCCCCTGCGACCCGATCTGGCGGTGGGAATGGTGCTGCTAACGGCCTGCCCAGGGGGGCCAACCTCGAACGTGATGACCTATTTGGCGCGGGGCAATGTGGCCCTTTCCATCTCCCTCACCGCCCTCAGTAGCGTGATCACGGTCTTTACAATTCCCCTGGTGATTAACCTGGCCATGGGGCGCTTTTTAGGGGAAACGGCAACCCTGCAACTGCCCTTCCTGACCACCGTCCTCCAAATCGCGGTGATTACGATCATTCCGGTGGGTCTAGGGATGCTGGCCAACCGCTATAGCCCCCGCACCGCCGCCCAGATCGAGCGGAGCGTGAAGTGGCTATCCCTCTTTTTGCTGGGGGTGATTATCGCCGGACTGCTGATTCAACAGCGGGCCAATGTCGTAGATTTCTTCGTTCAGGTGGGAGTTGCCATGCTGGTGCTCAACCTAGTGGCCATGGGGCTAAGCTATGGAATCGCCCGTGCCTGCCGCCTCGATGATCCCAGTAGTACGGCCATCACCATAGAGGTGGGCACCCAGAACGGCACCCTCGCCATTGCCCTGGCTAGCTCACCCCTATTTCTCAACCAACCCGACCTCGCGATTCCCGCCGCTATCTACAGCCTGCTGATGTTTGCCACGGGCCTAGCCTTTGCCACCTGGAAAAGCAAGACCCACTTATCCAAAAGTCTCCATCGCAGCCGTCTTTAGTCTGCTGAAGCAGACTTTTGCGATCAGCCAGGGAGTTCACTCCCTGGTGGTTGTGGCTGGAGAGGCAAGGTCAACCCCCTGGCCGGAGAGCCAAGGACTGAAAGTCCAAGGCTCAAGGCAGAAATCCTCTAAAGAGGATGGGGAGGGGATGGGGGG
>CAZWNR010000525.1:0-3081 GCA_964635665.1 uncultured bacterium
GCCCAGAGGCCCCCGATATCCAACCCGACGACCTTGCGCTCATCCACCAACCCTTGGATGCCCTGGGCTACAACGTCTACAGCGGCCTTTATGTGCGGGCGGCGGAGAACCCCCAGGGCTACGAAGTACTGTCCTTTCCCCAGGGCTATCCCCACCTGCATATGCCCTGGCTTCACCTAGTACCCGATAGCCTCTACTGGGGCGTGCGCCACATCAGCGACACCCTCAACTGCCCCGCCCTGCCGATGGTAATCACCGAAAATGGCTGCGCCGCTCAAGATACCCTCACCCCCCAGGGCGAAGTACTCGACCTCGACCGCATCCACTATCTGCGCCAATACCTGCAATCCGCCCACCGCGCCATCCAGGAAGGTTACCCCCTCCTCGGCTACTACCTTTGGAGCTTTCTCGACAACTTTGAATGGGCCTACGGCTATGATCGCCGCTTTGGCGTCGTTTACGTAGACTACCCCACCCAGCAACGCCTCCCCAAGGCCAGCTTTCACTGGTATCGGCACTGCATCGAGGAAAATCGTCTGGTCTAGCTCCACCGTCGCAGGAGTCCTTCGTTTGCTTTAGTCACCCTTGGTATCCACGGGCCTAAAATGCGGCCTAAAATTCCCCGTTCAGTTAGTCGGTATCCGTAGGATGGGTCAGAGTAAACAAAACGATTGGGTCAGGGTGCACAAAAGGCAACCCCCGCAGAATACCCGTAGGTCAGGGACGCTGAGGGGGTTAATTGCTATTCAAACATGGCTCAGGCGTGATTTGAACACGCGACCAAGGGCTTATGAGTCCCCTGCTCTACCACTGAGCTACTGAGCCGTAGCCTTGCGCTGAATTCATAAAACTCAACCCACGGTTAATTAATATATCACAGAACTATCATCACAGAGATCTAAACGTCATATTCTTGCGCCAGTGTTCTGCACACCCAGACCTCCATGGCTAGCCCTGCAAAATCCTAGGGGCAAACACCAGAATCCAAGCCTTATAAAAAACAGGCTAGCCCGGAAGAGCTAGCCTGTCCATAAACCGAAGGAAACCCTATCTAGCGGCTAGGTAGGTAGGCCATGGGGTTGACCGTGCCCGTGCCAGGCAGGTGGATCTCAAAGTGAAGGTGAGGGCCTGTGCTGCGGCCCGTGCTGCCCATCTCAGCAATTTGCTGACCCTGGGCTACCTGCTGACCTTCCCGCACCAGCAAACGGCTGTTGTGGGCGTAGCGGGTGAGGCTACCATCGGCGTGGCGGATATCCACCAGGTTGCCGTAGCCACCGGAGTTCCAGCCGGAGCGAACGACAACACCGCTAGCCGCTGCCACAATGGGCGTACCCACAGGCCCAGCTACGTCAATACCACGGTGCATGCGCCCCCAGCGCCAACCATAACCAGAGGTAAACACCCCTTGGGTAGGCCACACATAGCCATTGAACCGATTAGGGGCTTCGGGCAGGAAGCTATCGGATCCGGGCAGCATGGGCATACCCGGGGAAACCGTTTGCCCCGTTTCAACCATGGGGAAGGGGCGATAGGCATCGGCCCCTAGGGGAGCTGCCGCCAATAGCTGGCGGTTTTCCATGGTTGGAGCTTCGATGACAGCCGCCGATGCATCAGGCAGGGCTGTCGTCTGGGGCGCGACAGCCACCTCGGTGGAGGTTGCGTCAGCCTCAGCAGCCGCATCGGTGACCGTCCATCCCATCTGACGGGCGTCCACCGCTGGAGCGGAGACGGAAGAGGCTATCCGGGTCGGCAGGTTGGGCAGGACAGGTTCCGTAGCACTAGTCCTAACGGTTCTGCTAGGTGAGGCCACGGCAGGTGCAGTCGTCGTCGATTCGGCGACAAAGGTCGATTCACGAGCTAGCAAAGCCGAGCTTTGGGTAGTCGGTCGGCTAGTTTCGGATACAGCTTGGCTAGGGTTGGGGGTCGTAGCTTCGGTGCGACTGCGCTCTAGCTCTAGGCGAGCCTGACGAATGCGCTCGTTCAGCACGTTCCGATCCACCAAGGCCCCATTGGATTCACGAATGCGGGCAAGGTGTTCCTGAATCACCTGCTCACGGGTGGGGGATGGGCTGGCAGACGCCACGGGAGCGGACGCCACGGGAGCCGTAAGCCCTGCTGAGGCTCCGGTAGCGACCTGGGTAGACGGAGCAGAACTCGCCTCGGAGGCTTCCTCAACAGGACGGGCCTCAGGCTTTGCCAGCGTCCGAGGAGCCACAGGTTGACTAGGCTCATGGAGAGCCATGCTCATGGGCAGGGCCGAAGGTGATTGAGCGGATTGAACCGCTTCAGGCTCAGTTTCGGCATTGGCCAGTTGTTCGGAACCTGAAGTCGGCTCTTCAGCCTCAGGAACAGCCGCCAAATCCACAGCAGCATTCTGCCAGCCGCTAGACTCAACATCGGCGGTGGCTGGCTGGGCTGCGGCAAAGGATACCGTTTCCTCGGTAGCCACGGCCTCAGGGGAAACAGCTTGATTTCGATTTAGGGTTTCCGTAGCCGATAACCCAGTCCAGGGAGACTCAGTCGCCGCCGTGGCTAGGGTGGTAGATGCTTCATCGTCTTCTTGACTGAGGAGCTCATCATCGAGGTCTTCGGCATCGGCCTCTAGGTCTTCGTCATCGAGGGCCTCAGCGTCTTCCCCTAGGGTCACCCAGCCCTGCTCTAGGGCATCGACAGAGAGTAGGGATACAGCGCTAGAACCCTCAGGCATGGCAAGGTCTTCACCGCCCACAGCCCCCACCGGAGCCGACGCCGTTAGGCTGTCGGTGGGAACGCGCAGCACCTGCCCTTCACGCAGGACATCATCCTGGGAAATTCCGTTAACGGTTTTAATGGCGTCTACATCAGCTTGGTGGCGAGCCGCAATGTGCCATAGGGTATCGCCTTCGCTCACCGTGTAGTAATCGGTCTGCCCCGGTGCAGACAAGCTCAAGGGAGCCACAGAGGCCGACTCTTGCATGGCGCTACCGACGGTGGGCAACACCACGATAGCGGAGCCTTCGGCGGCCAGGGCTAGCCCTGGAACTGAAACTACGGAGGCCGTAGCCCCAACGGACAATGCAAAACCTAACATGCTGACCGGAG
>CAZWNR010000526.1:0-3071 GCA_964635665.1 uncultured bacterium
CATGGTGGTGGCTCGTTCGGCGAGGTTCTGGGTGGTCAGCACCCGCAGCACCGCGAGGCCCACCTCTGCCGGCATGGGGTCGGAGACGTGGGAGGTGTAGTAGAGAAAGCCCTTGTGGTAGCAGTCGGCCTCGATGTCGGCACTGGTGACGGTGGCGGCCAGGGGCAGTCCGCCGCCCAGGGTTTTCGACAGGGTGAGGATGTCTGGCACGATGCCCAGTTGCTCAAAGGCGAAGAGACTACCCAGGCGACCAAAGGCGGTTTGGGCCTCATCCAAAATCAGCAGCATTCCCCGCTCGCGGCAGTAGTCCTGAAGCCGCTGAAAATAGCCCTCTGGCGGCTCAATAATGCCCCCCGAACTGAGGACGGGTTCTACAATCAGTGCGGCGTAGGCTCCTACGGACTGGCTATCGATTAACTCAAACCCCACCGTTAGGCAGGTCATATCGCACTGGTCTTGGCAGTGGCGCACGGGGCAGCGGTAGCAGTTGGGGGTGGGGATGGCAAAGTTGCCGGGAATGGTTGGCCCATACCCCTTCCTCGCCGCCACGAAGGTGCTGGCCCCGGCTCCGGCGGTCATGCCGTGCCAGGAGGTGCTGAGGCCTATCACCTCGAATCCTCCGGTGTGCAGTTTGGCCATGCGGAGGGCGGCTTCGTTAACCTCGCTGCCCGTGTTTAGGAAGATGGCCTTTTGTAGGGTGGGGGGCAGCAGCTTGCAGAGAGTCTCCGCTAGTTCCACCACCGAGGGCGACAACATGCCGCTAAACAGGTGCAGCACCTCTTCACAGGCTTTGTGGATGGCCTGCACTACCTCAGGATGGTTGTGGCCCAGGGTGGCGCACATTTGCCCAGAGGTGAAGTCCAAAATCTTGCGACCCTGCTGGTCGTAGAGATAGCTGCCCCGCGCCCGCTCAATTAACCGGGGAGCAAAGGATCCGCCATAGCGGATCAGGTGGTGGTCAACGATCTCCCATAGTTCTTCGCTAGAGGGCACAGGGGCCGCGACAGCAGGATCGCTGGCCGCAGATTCAGGGGGTTGGGGGGAAGGAGTGGCCTCTAACATAGACACTTTAGGGCGATGGAACAACATGTCTATCCTGCCCTTGGACTTGACACCAACCTAAGTTAGCCATAAAGGTTTACGTGGTGCCCAGGTTCACGGAGTGACGCTGTGGCCACCCTGCATTTGCTGGCGTAGGCGCTCCGACAGAGGCCGTCCGGTGCCGCCGCGTCGCACCATGATCAACTCGGCGGTGATGCTGACGGCAATTTCTTCGGGGGTCAGGGCTTCGATATCCAGGCCGATGGGGCCATAGATATTGGCCAACCTGGAGCGAGGTATGCCCGATTGTTCGAGGGCTTGGTACACCTGGCGGACCCGCTTTTCGCTGCCGATCATGCCGATGTAGGGGCAGGGGATTATACGGTGCAGTAGATGTTGCAGGGCCTCTAGGTCGTAGGTATAGCCACGGGTGACGAGGGCGGCGTAGAGGCTGGGATGGTCGGCTAGGGTAGCTAGGGCGGGTTCGATGGGCTGGGCCAGCAGGTGGCTCGCCTGGGGATAGAGCCGCCCATTGGCCCAGTCGGCACGGTCGTCCTGAATGGCGATCTCGAACCCGGCCAGGTGGGCTACCTTGGCCAGTTGAATCCCCACATGGCCAGCCCCCACGATCAGCAACAGGGGCGGTGGTTGCAGGATCTCTACAAAGGCGGTGGCGGGGCCGAGGCCAGGGTCAAGACCAGGGGGAATATCGCTGAGGTAGGGGGTGCCTGCCCCATCCAAGGGAGTCACTAGGGTGACGGTTTGCCCCCGCTGAAGCCGCTGCACAATGGCCAGGGCCAGGGCCAGGGCGGCTTCCCCTTGCCAGCGTTCTAGCCACACCTGCATCTGCCCGCCACAGACGCCCTGGGTTTGTCGGTGCGGCGCGCCGGAAAGATCAATCTCAACCCGTTGAGCCAGCCCCGTTTCTAGCACAATCTGGGCCAGGGCCAACACCTTGGCCTCCCCTGCCCCGCCGCCGATGGTGTTAAAGGCTTGGCCCTGGGCATCTACCACCAGCCGCGCCCCTACCTCCCGAGGAACCGATCCCCGTACGCCGACTACCGTGGCTAATACAGCGGGGCCATGGGTCAACGCCTGGGCCAGTTGTTGAAAGCAGGTGATCATCGGGGGCTGTGAATCGTGGGTGGATCAAGGGGCGTTTGGAGGCAACGGGCCATGGAAGGGTGAGGAGACACCCGTGGAAAGGTCGTCAAAGTTCCTCTGTCGCCTGGATTTTTCCCAATCTACAGCAACCCCGCCGCCGTTTTTGCCCACCAAGAACCGTATGATCCACAACAGTCTTGATTTCCAAAACCTTTCAGAATAACAATGTGCACTGAATACAAATCTTAATTAAATCCTTACGGAATCACCTATGACGTTTTCCATTGTCGCTTGGGATGCTACCACGGGCATGACTGGGGTGGCGGTGGCCACAAAACATTTGGCCGTAGGGGCCTTGGTGCCCCATGCCAGGGCTGGTGTGGGGGCAGTAGCTACCCAGGCCCAAACCAATCCTCTACTGGGGGTTTGGGGGCTAGACTTGCTAGAGCGTCGGCAGGCCACTGAGAGTCCTTTTAGCACGGCTTCGGCGGATGTGGTACTGGATTTGCTGCTGCAAAACGATGGGGATCGCCAGCAGCGCCAGGTGCACCTGGTGGATCACCATGGCCACAGCGCCGCATGGACCGGGGAAGACTGCACCGACTGGGCCGGACACCTGACCTTTCCGGGGGGTTCGGTGGCTGGGAATATGCTGGTGGGGCCAGCGGTGCTAGAGGCCATGGCCAGCGCCTACCAATCCCACCCAGAGGCTAGCTTCACCGACCGTTTGCTCTTGGCCCTAGAGGCGGGCGACCAGGCCGGGGGCGATAAGCGGGGCCGACAGTCGGCGGCCCTTTACGTGGTGGATAAAACCGTTTACCCCCACCTCGATCTGCGGGTGGATCACCACGATGATCCCATCGTCCTGCTGCGCACCCTCCACGACGAGGCCCACAAGGACTACTACCAGTCCTTCCGGCAAACCA
>CAZWNR010000527.1:0-3069 GCA_964635665.1 uncultured bacterium
GCCTGGTGGTCATTCTGCCGGAAAGCGTCAGCCGCGCTATTGGACTCATTCAAGCCCGCAACCCCCTACCTCAGAGCAGCGCGGCCTCGGCTACGGAAACCTCCAAATCCACCATCCCCATCTCCGACCAATATGCCGAGGCCCACAGCTAGTCACCGCATCGGTGCGTCAAGTCTCGAACCTCGGTTTCTGCTCGGTTTCTACATCGTTACCCCAGCTGTATCGCTTGTGGGCCGAGAAACCAGGCTTTTACGCCGTTACCTTAGCCCGACCGGAAGGGTTGGGAGGAACTTGGTACACTGGAAAGCAGCTACGCCGGTTGAGTGAAACCGGCCCCCGCCGTTGTCCTTAAACGCTTGATGATGCTAACCGTCTTGCCTATATCGCCCTTGGTTGTGCCTCCCGCCTTAGCCCTGCTGGGGATGGACAGTATTTTGTCTACCCAGGGCATTATGGTGATGCTGCTGGTGGCCTACGCTGGGGCGATGTGGATGTTCCTCAAGAGCGCCCCTAAGGTCTACACCATCATGGTCTCTGACCTAGAGGTAGCTCGCCGCTTTTACGAGGGCATGTTGAACCTACCCGCCGCCGAGGTGCCCCTGCACTATTACTACAACTACGAGCAAACTCTGGGTACGGGCGGACTCGACCCCTTCTATATGGGCGGCACCTCCAGCTTAGCGGGGGCGGGGCCAGCGGGGGGGCCGGATGGGCTGTGGTATCAACTGCGTAAAAATACCCAACTGCACATCATCACCGGAGCTAGCCTAGGGGAGCGCAATCGCCAGCGCCACGTTTGCTTTGATCGCAAGTGCTTGGAGTACATCCTTATGCGGGTGCAGCTCACAGGTATTCAGCACAAAATTCGCACGGAAACGCCCCTGAACTTTTTAGTCAGAGACTACGAAGAACAGGTGATTGAACTGGCCGAAGTAGATGGTTAGCCTCCCTTCAGCGGGGTTGTCCATGACTCAGTTCCTAGGATGGAAAACCTGGTCTAGGGTGGAGGCTGCTTTGCCCCTGGTTGTCTTGGCGGCAAAGGCCCTGAATTCAGGGCAATTTCATCAACATAACTGGCCAAATCACAGCCGTTAACGCTTCACATCACAGAGGATGAGACAGCCTATCACAGGATTTACGGAAACCCTTGGTTAGCCTAGGAATATCCTGATACAGAGGTTGTGTTATGGGCTGGTATCGCCGAGGTTGGTACACCCTAATACCTGACAAAAACTACGAGGATCTATGTCCTGATTTGCCGATGTCGGGTGATATTACCTTACAAATTCCAAGTCATTCATCATTGCCTGATCATCAACCGATTACGCTTCACTGGCAGCGTTGTCATGGGCTAGATAATCCGGTTTGTGAAAGCCGTAGGGCACAGCCTGACTGGCGTAAACGGTCTTCCCCTGAGGCCTGTTTACCATCCTGTAAGTTTCACTGCGATGATCGGATACAATGCACCCTAAGCTATGGGGATCAGCCCCTTTGGCTTAATCTGATCCTAGATCATGTCTATATTTCCAGTACAGGTATCCAGGATGAAACCCATCTAGAACAGCGCAATATCGATCAACTTCCCTGCTACTGGCTCTTTCTCAGGCTATACCAAGGGCTATCGGCTACACCTTTCTTTATGCGAAAAGGAAAAATCTGGGACTTGGCGGGGGGGCAAAACGATGACGAAGGAACGGTCTCCCACACCGTCAACTATCGCTTTGATTTAGAGAATCTTGAATGTACCTACATTCACTACTATCGCGAAAATAGGCGGAATGGAATGGGAAGGAAAGATCATGAATAATGGTCTATTGAGTAGCAGATCCAGTCGCAAATTTGGAACTCGTTAGATTCTGCTATCGGGTAACCCAACCTAGGCGGCCCAAAAGTTTTTCGCTATTGTTTCAGGCAATCAGGCTGAGAAGTTGTCCAAAGGCTGGGCACCCTTAACCTTGAAACCACCTAGCTAGGGCTAGGGCTAGGGCGTCGGCGGCATCATCGGGACGGGGGATTTTGTCTAGATTTAGCTCGCGGGCCACGGCCTCTTGCACTTCGGCTTTGTCGGCGTTGCCGTAGCCCGTGAGGGCCTGCTTGACTTGGGCGGGGGTAAATTCTGTCAGCGGTAACTGGTGTTGGGCTAGCACGAGCATCACCACCCCCCTGGCTTGGGCCACCAAAATGGTGTTGCCCATGCGATAGAAGAAGAATTTTTCGATCACAACCTGGTCGGGCTGGAACTGGTCAATCACGCTGTGGAGATCGTCGTAAATTGTGCAAAGACGCTCACCCACCGGGGTTTTGGCCGGGGTGGAAATCACGCCAAAATCGATCACCGTAGCACTCGACTCGGCCTCCTGGGATTGGGGTGGCGTATCAATGACCCCAAAACCCAAGGTAGCCAAGCCAGGATCGATGCCCAAAATACGGGTCACGGTAGGCTGATCCCACTCACGCAATCACGGTAGATGCCGATGACCAGGATCACTTCGCCCCAACGGGTTGGCGACCGTTGGCCATGGCTTCGTCGGGGTCGGCGAGGCCAAACACCTTGCAGAACACCTTCTCTACTTTGTAGCCAGAGTCGATGCTCTCTAGGGGATCCTTGCGCAGACGGTGACGCAGGCAGAGCACAATCACCCGTCGGATGTCGTCGAGGGTGACTGCGGTGCGGCCTTCGTAGGCGGCGATGGCCTTGGCGGCACGGTTCGTTACAATGTCTCCCCGCAAACCGTCCACATCCAGTTCGGCGCAGACCTCAGAAATGCGCACCCGGTCTTCGTACTCTAGGGTGACGGAGGGCAGACGCTTTTGGGCATCTACTAGGCGGGCCTGAAGCTCGATTTGCTTGGCCTCATGCTGGGCCAGGTAGCCAGCGGGGTCTTGGTCAAAGGCGGAGCGCTGTTCGACGATTTCCACCCGCAGTTCGGGGTTGCGCACGGTGCGGATTTCGGCGTGCATGCCAAAACGGTCGAGCAACTGGGGCCGCAGTTCCCCTTCCTCGGGGTTGCCGGAACCCACCAGCACAAACTGGGCTGGGTGACGAATGGAGATACCTTCGCGCTCCAC
>CAZWNR010000528.1:0-3057 GCA_964635665.1 uncultured bacterium
CCCAGCTTGAGGGACAGACACAGGGCTAGGCCCAAACCTAATTTAGAAGTCATGGCAAAACGCTGTAGCAAAATCTTCGACATCTTTGACCTCTACACCCGTGGCCCTAACTGCCGCCAAACCCTGGGTCTAGGGCTCTATATTGGCCACCAAATCGTGACCGCTCACGGTAGCAAAATTGGTACCCTCAGTTCTCCAGGCTCAGGGGTAACATTTTGGTTTACGCTGCCAGCTTTCTCTACCTAAAAACTCAGGGAGTAATGGTGAAATTTAGTGTCTTTTATATAACCCCGTCCCTCGTATAGGGCCTGAGCTGAGGTATTGGCAACCTGGGTTTCTAATACTACACGAATCACGCCATAATTACAGATGAAGGTCTCCGCCGATTCAATTAAGCCCTTGGCAATGCCCTGTCCTCGATGAGCCTCATCCACAAATAGATCATTTAGAATCCAGCTTGATTTCATCGCCACCGATGAAAAACTGGGATAAAGCTGGGTAAATCCTGTTACCCAGTCATTGATCATTGCCACTAAAATAGCCGATTCACCTGTTTCCAAACGCGACTTCAAAAACTGCCGTGCTCCGGCTAAATCAGAGGATTGTTGATAAAATATCCGATAGCTATCAAACAGCGCTGAAAAATCCTCTAGGTGTGTCAAATTTGCGTTCACAATATTCATACAGCCTTTTCTTTAATGAATACGTCTCATAGGTCTATCCTAGAAAGGATGGCACCAGCTGCAACTTAATCGAACCTCGGTTGATCATAGGGATGCCATGGGGGTTGTGAGACGATTAATTTTAGGTGAATTCAGGAATTTTCAAAGGGAATAAGTAGTTTAGAAGGGTTTCCTGGCTTCTACGCCTTGCAACATCCTGGGATACCCTGTCAGGTGCTGATTCGCCGCCTTGATGCTCGCCTCAAGACTTGGTGGTGAACTAGGCTGGTCAAGCTAGGAACCTCCTGGTATCGTAGCGTTTGATCGGAAATTACCGACCTTTTCACAGTCCCTTGCATGAGACAGGACAGTTGGGCATGGCTAATGTTCGTAAGACGCCCTTCACCCAAGCGGCCCGGCAACCTCGCTCCCTTCAGCTAGAGGGAGGGGCGGTTTACGAGTGTCCCGTTTGTCGCCATGGACAAATTGAGGCCATGGCCTTGATGGATGCCTACGCCTGTAATTTTTGTCGCCACATCCTGGAAGCCAACCTGGATCAGCAAACGGTTCACTTGGTGGATGGAGTGCAGCCCATGGGCTGGCGCTGGCAGGGCTGGCGCTGGCAACCGCTCCATCACCCCGCCGCCGATATCGCCCTTACGCTCTGGATTGTAGGGATCTCCCTAGTGTTGCTTCCCGCTGGCTTGGTGGTGCTAGGGGGATATATGTTTCCGCCCCTAGAGGCCGAGGACCAAGGCCGTTGGTCGTTGGTGTGGGCCAGCCTCACCCTCCTCGCCCATACGGCCATGGTGAGCTGGGTGATTGCGGAACATTATCAGTTTCCCCAGTATGTGCTGGCTAAGGTGCGCATCCAGCGCCTCCTAGATCGCTTGCCCGGTTAACCGAGGCCCGATCTAGTCATCCTCGCGGGTGCCCGCTGCGAACTGAAGCACCATGGGATAGCCCCCCTCCTGGTGGTACTTATCCGCCCAGGTGCGCAGCAACACATCGAGTTCCTGGAGTGCCTCCTGGCGGCGATCCAGATCGACGTCAAACACCTCAACGCCGCGAATCACGCCCTCCTCATTGCGCACCCAGGACTGCAAAATGCTGAAGTAGCGGGCTACGTCGTCAATCATGGCAAAGGCGCGTTCCCGCTCATCCTTGGGGGCATAGGACTCGCTGGCTAGGGCAAACAGAGGAATATCCACCAGGGGCGAATCGATTTGGATGACGGTACCCGAATGCAGCAGCCGAAACTTGATATGCAGCATCAGGGCGTCGCTGAAGGGCATCCGCTGGGCCTCAGGTAGCTCTTCCTGGGATAAATCATGGAGTTTTTCGATCAGTTCATTGAATTCCACCTGATCAAGAACTTTGGCCCTAGGGGCACCGGCTGGCAGACTCTCTTCAATGGATTTGCGTTCGCCAGAGGTTAGCCCCGACAGGGTCACCTGGGCATCCTGGGGGCCACAGGGAAACTGTTCTTGCCAGAGAAAGGGAAGGGCAATTAAATAGTAGGGTTCCTTAGCATTCAGAACTTTCAGGCTTTGGCCATCGGCCATGGCGGTCTGAATTTCCTGCACAATGGCCTTCACCCGCTTGGGCTCAACGTGATACAGGAATCCGGTTTTACGGATGTTCTGACCCTGTTCAATGAAGCTGGTGTAGATGGCGAGCTTGGCCGCTGTGGTTGCCGCATCCAAAAAAGCCCCGTAGCGGTGTCCTCCCATTTTCATGGTGCCGATGGCCAGATGCAACAGAATCCAGTCGGCGGGGCTATTGACTAACAACTGGGATAGCGCCTGCCGAAGCTGATCTGCGGACAATTCAGACTGCTGACTCACAATGCGGTTACTACCATTTTGCTTGGATACACGGGTACGCCTAGGAGCAGGTGGCACCTAACCCACAACTCACCTAGACGGAGGGCTGCATCTCTGCTCGTTAGCTCGCTCATGATGCGCCGTTGGCGGGCTCTAGCAGAGAGCGGTCATCCCTAAGAGCAGCTATGAAGTATAGTGCGGCCCTCAGGGCTACCAATATACCGCCTACCCCAAAAATTGGACGGTTGGCAATTGTAGATTTTGCTGTAAATCTACAATTGCCAAGCTGCCGAAAACCTAGAGTTCACCCCCAGAGCCCAGGGAACCGTGTAGGGTGATCACGCCAGAATCACCCTAGGCCTTGAGACACAGAGCCCCAAGGGGACGTTCGCTAGGGTTCCGTGGGAGCGGCACCCGCTCCGCAGTAGGCGTTGACATCCGTAATCAATTGAGCCTCGGTCGTGGAGAGCTCTTCAATGGCTGCCACGGCTTCCACGGTCTGCTGCTGAGACGCTTCGATGGTGGCGGGTAGGTCATCCTCCGAAGCCACGGTCACTACCATATCCATG
>CAZWNR010000529.1:0-3056 GCA_964635665.1 uncultured bacterium
TTCCGAAGGGTGGCGAGGCCAGAGGACACTAACGTCTCTCTGGGAGGATGGGGGGCTAGCGGCCAATGGCTTTGACGAGGAAAATGCCGCCAAAGTAGAGGAACAGCACCGCTCCCCCTAACAGACTTTGGGTGACCGGATCCGTAGACGGGGTGAGAACTGCCCCCAGCACCGCCGCCCCCAGCAGCACGTAGCGCCAGCCAGAGAGCATCTGCTTGGAATTCACGATTCCCAATAGCCCCAGCAGCAGTTGCAGGACAGGAATCTGAAACGCCAGCCCGGTACTAAACAGCAGCAACAGCACAAACTCAAAGTAGCGATCAATCGACCACAGCTGTTCTACTACATCGGCCCCGTAGCTGATAAAAAAGTTGAGGGCGGCGGGGATGAGGGCGAAGTAGGCGAAAAATAATCCCGCAAAGAACAAAACACTGGACCCCAGCACCATCGGCCCCACCAGGCGACGTTCGCGGCGGGTGAGCCCTGGCAGCACAAACATTACCACCTGGTAGAGGATGAAGGGGCTGGCAATCACCAAGCCGCTGTAGCCCGCCACCTTGAGGGACACAAAGAAATATTCCCCCGGCGACAACTGCAGAAACTTGACCCCTTGGGCGGGTATCTCCAACAGACTAACGATGCGTTTCACCTGCCAAAAACAGGCCACAATCCCTACCAGCACCGCAATCAGTGAGTAGAAAATCCGCATTCGCAGTTCTTCCAGATGGTCGAACAGCGACATTTCTACGTCGTAGGGCACTTCATCGAGGTCAACCTCAGGGGCACGGCCATTGAGGCGAGCCGTTTGGGGGGTGGCGGTGTCAAGCTCGGTGGGCGGCGTCATAGCGGCGGCAATATCCCAGGGTGAAGGTCTTGGTTACGGTGTCTTTGGGCTGATGGGGTCTTTTGGCCTACGGTGTCTCTCATTGTAGCGGGATGCTCTAGCACTCTTAGGTGAGTCAGCGCACCCACAGGTGATCTCGGCTGGCCACCGTTGCGGTATGGGAATCCCTAGCCCAATCTGGCTGGATCTAGGGTGTTTCTAGATCAGCGGCATCGGAGTCTGGGGTGAGGTTGAGGGTGCGCACCGCCCCAGAGTTGCCCAGCACCACGGGATCTTCGCCATTGAAGGATAGGGAAACACCCCCGGCATTCCCCGTCGTGAAAACGAGGGAATCTTCCGCTGTCCAGGTTTCTTCATAGCCGCTATCGGCGGTGCCTTCGTAGATGGTGCGGCCATCGGCCACCACACTCAGCCAGGAACGATCTGTGAGCTGTACCGCCACCACAATGGGAGCCTCTAGGGCTGCGGGTTCGGGTTCAGGTTCCGGCTCCGGTTCAGGAATTGCAGGGGGTTCGGTGGCCACGGGTGCAGCGTCCTCGGTGGGTGATTCAGCAGTTTGAGGACTTTGCCCACGCCCCAGAACAACCCCAAGGCCACCGCCAATGAGCAGTACCGCCGCCCCCAACAGCAGCCAGAGGGGAAACCCACCGCCACTTCGTCGCTCCGGGACAGGTGTGAGGGGCGGCAGGGATGTCGAAATCGGGGCACTTTGTACGGTGGAGGTCGGAGCCTTGGCGGGGTGGGAAGTGACCGCTGCACGGGCTGCCGCCGACGGGACGGGTACAGGGGCAGAGGCCGGCTCAGGGGCGGGGCTAGGCGGCGGCGTGGGGGCCACCTTTTGGGCAGCGATGGATGCGGGGGAAGGCTGTGGCGCAGATGTTGGGGGCGATGTTGGGGCCACAACGCCATTGCTCATCGCCGGGGTGGCCATGCCGGAGTCGCTCACCATGGGCGGCGGCGTCACCACAAATTCTTGGGAAATGGCTTTGCCATCTAGCCCCAGGGCTTCGGCGTAGCGGCGGATAAACCCCTGAATAAAGACAGGCTCCGGTAGCTGATCCTCGCGCCCGGTTTCCAGGGCTTGCAGCAGGGCGGGGCGAATAAAAATCTGATTGGCCAGGATGTCTAGGGATAGTCCTTGCTCCTGCCGCACTTGGCGAAGATATTCCCCAATGCGCTGAAGTTGCTCAACCTGGGTAGGCGCTAAGTTTGCCACGCGACCTCACTGAACTCGGTGATGGATGACGAATCTAGGTAAACCTAGACGAAGTTATTTTAATGGATGGCGGTAGAGGATGGCGGGCGTTGCCGACTTCTGCTACCTTCTAGCCCGATCTCCCCGTCCACTGCCCTGGGTAGCGGAATCCAGTGGCCCACGGGTAACGCCCAGCTTGCTTTCCAGCTTTAGGCTACGCCAGAGTTGGTTGCCCGTAATGTGACCCGCCAAAAGCTGCTGGTATTGCTGAATGGTACGGCTCACCTGAGCCGGTGTTTCGTTGAGAAATTCTAGCCGCAGGGTTTGTGCCCCCAAAGCCATCAACTGCTGGGCATACTCCGCCCCGGTTTGGGCGACACCGTTGAATAGGGTATTGCGGCATCCGGCATCGGCCTGGAGAATGTGCTCGGTGCCCACCCGATCCCGCAGTTTGACCTGGTGGCTTTCGCAGGGGCGGCCACAGTCGCGAAAGTCCTTACCCTCAGACAAAAAGGCGCAGAACACGCAGTGCTCCATGTGGAACATCGGCATGTGCTGGTGCAGGGTGATCTCAAACCACTGGGGCAGAGCCGATTGCAGCAAATCCCCCAGTTGGTCGGCATTGAGGTCGTAGGAGGCCGTCACCCGTTCTAGACCGTAGCGCTGGATGAAATAGTCCGCCGTGAGGGCGTTGGCCACGTTGAGGGAGAAATCCCCAATGCAGCGCTGATCGGCAAAGTAGGCCAGATGATCGTAATTGCGGACGAGGTAGCCATCGGCCTTGGAGCGCTTCACCTGTTCCAAAATGTAGGTTTCGCGGGGTTTGGTGATGCGCGGTGGGGCCACCCACAGGGTTTGATGGTCGTGACGACGATTGGCCCGGAACCACTGCACCGTGGCCCGATAGGTGGCAGGGTTTTCCCATTCGCAGTAGAAGGTGTCGATGCCGGATTCTAGGGCGGCTTCGAGCTGGGCTTGGGTGCGGACGAGGACGGTGAGGGCGGGGGAGTGGGGAGT
>CAZWNR010000530.1:0-3053 GCA_964635665.1 uncultured bacterium
AGCCGTAGGTGTTGGCCACCTCGGAGCAGAGCCGGTTGACCTGGTCGTAGTTGCCGTGGACGGCCATCACCGTGGGGCCGTAGATTAGGGTGCCGAGGACTTTTCCAGCTTCCAAATCAGAGGGGATGAAGACGCAGCAGTCGAGGCCCGCGTGGGCGGCAATGGCGGCGGTGGAGTTGGCCAGGTTCCCAGTGCTAGCGCAGGAAACAGTGGTGAAGCCCAGTTCACGGGCACGGGTCAGCGCCACGGAGACCACCCGATCCTTGAAACTGAGGGTGGGCATGTTGACGGCGTCGTTTTTAATATAAAGCTCCTTGAGGCCGAGGCGACGGGCTAGGCGGTTAGCCCGCACCAGGGGGGTCATCCCGGTGCCCACGTCAATCACGTTATCGGTGCTAACGGGCAGAAATTCTTTGTAGCGCCAAATCGACAGAGGGCCAGCCTGAATGCTGCTGCGGGACACCCGCTGACGAATGACGTCGTAATCGTAGGCTACTTCGAGGGGGCCGAAGCACACATCTTCGCAAACGTGCTTGGCCGTCGCTTCATACATTTCGCCGCATTCCCGGCACTTTAGCCCCGTAAAGGTGGGGGCAAGGGTCTTAGCGGACTCGGTTACAAGGCGTTCGAGAGACTGGGTCATGGGTTTGGGCCTGTACTTGCAACAACTTAAACGATGGAAACGACCGGAGAACGGCTTACTCATCCATCCGTTGCGTTTCATTGAGCGAACTGTAGCACGGCCACAAAACAGTTTCCAACTATACCCGACTTTTTTAGTCGGGCATTCCTGAAACCCTTTTACCAAGACAGGTTGAGATGCCTGTAGGAGGTGTTTTAAAGGACAGATCTTCCATCTAGGCGAAAAAAAATTGTTTTTTTATTCCTGTGGCCTCAAAAAGTAGGGCAGGACGCCTGAAAGGTAGCCTGCTATACAAACTCTCCCCAAGTAGTTAAGGTTAAGTGTTCTAAAGTCATGGAACGCTTGCATTATCCAATGCCCCATGCTAGAAAGGCTGCTCACCCATTGAGGTCGCACCATACCTCGATTTCTAGGTGGGTAAGGATTTGAAGAGCCTGGTATTCCAGGAATGGCTGAAGTTTCCGTGATGGCCTTAGCAGAACGTTATGGTAGTGACCCAAGATAAGCCGCTTGCCAATGTATTTCGTCAGCTTTCGGGCGGGGCGTTTCCTCCGGTTGTAGAGTCCTACGAGCGCGGCAAAACGATTTTCTTCCCTGGGGATCCGGCGGAGCGGGTGTACTTCTTGCTGAAGGGGGCCGTCAAGCTGTCGCGGGTCTATGAAGCGGGCGAAGAAATTACCGTGGCCCTGCTGCGGGAAAACAGTGTGTTCGGGGTGCTTTCTCTCATCACTGGAAACCGCTCGGATCGCTTTTACCATGCGGTAGCCTTTACCCCGGTGGAACTGCTGTCGGTGCCCATCGAGCAGGTGGAGCAAGCCCTGGAGGAAAACCCGGAACTGGCCATGGTGATGTTGCGCGGGCTGTCCTCCCGGATTCTGCAAACGGAAATGATGATCGAAACCCTGGCTCACCGGGATATGGGATCCCGCTTGGTCAGCTTTTTGCTCATCCTCTGCCGCGACTTCGGCGTCCCCAGCCAAGACGGCATCACCATTGACCTCAAACTTTCTCACCAGGCCATTGCCGAAGCCATCGGCTCCACCCGCGTCACCGTCACCCGCCTGCTGGGGGATCTGCGCCAGGAGGGGATGATTTCCATCTACAAAAAGAAAATTACCGTCCACGACCCCGTTAACCTCAGCCAGCAGTTCACCTAGCGCTTGATTCCGATCCCCCATTACCGTAGGGTGGGCATTGCCCACCGTTAATCCCGCCATCAGGGCTAGGCTTGTGGGTGTTGGGTTCCGCTTCGCTGTACCCAACCTACGGGTTCTGTGTTGGATGGTGGGTATGCGGGGTAAGTTGATCGTATTTGAAGGGGTGGAGGGCTGTGGCAAGTCCACCCAACTTCAGCGGCTACGGGAAAATCTGGGCCGTAGCGAGTCCTTTCAAGCGTTGCAAACCCAGGGGATCATCCCCGAATTGCTGATTACCCGCGAACCCGGAGGCACTGACCTAGGGGTAGGGTTGCGGCGGTTGCTGCTGGAAGCCCATGGTGAGGTGGCCATTGCGCCCAGGGCGGAACTGTTGCTCTACGCGGCGGATCGCGCCCAGCACATTGAAGAAATGATCCTCCCCGCCCTAGATGCCGGAAGTTGGGTGTTGTGTGATCGCTTTACCGATTCCACCGTGGCCTACCAGGGCTATGGTCGGGGGCTAGATTTGGGGTTAATTGCGGAACTCAACCAGGTGGCCACGTCAGGCCTGGTGCCCGACCTGACGATTTGGCTGAAGCTGGATGTGGATCAGGGGCTAGCCAGGGCGCAGCGGCGGGGATCGCAGGATCGCATGGAGCAGACGGAACTGGCCTTTCATCAACGGGTGCAGCGGGGCTTTGAAACCCTGGCCCAGCAATTTCCAGAGCAACGGGCTACCATTGACGGGGCACAGTCTGCCGATGCGGTGGCAGCACAGGTTAATACCGTGGTTCACGACTATTTGGCGCAATGGTACGAGCCCTTTTTAGCGATCTAGTGGGTCAAGACACCGCCATTGCCCTGCTGGCGCGGGCGGTGGATCAGCGGCGGGTGGCCCCGGCCTACCTGTTTGCAGGGCCAAATGGCGTGGGGCGACGGCTTGCGGCGGAACGCTTTGCCGAGGTGCTGTTTGCCGCCGATCCCAGCCAACTCCTTGGCCCAGACCCCGCCCAGCGCCGACGCATTGCCCAGCGCAACCACCCCGACCTGCTTTGGGTAGAACCCACCTACCTGCACCAGGGCAACCTGGTAACGGCCTCAGCCGCCGCCGAGCAGGGCATTACCCGCAAAAGTGCGCCCCAAATTCGCCTAGAGCAGGTGCGGCAGATTGCCCAATTCCTCAGCCGTCCGCCGTTAGAATCCCCCCGGTGCGTGGTGGTGCTAGAAGCCGCCGAAACCATGGCCGAAGGAGCCGCCAACGGCCTCCTTAAAAC
>CAZWNR010000531.1:0-3051 GCA_964635665.1 uncultured bacterium
TGGCCCTGGCCCTCAACCCCGACCAGCCCACCAGCCAAGCCCTCGCCGGGCTCAAAATTGCCATTGTGGGCGACATTTTGCATTCCAGAGTGGCCCGGTCTAACCTGTGGGCCCTCACCGCCTGCGGGGCCGAAGTTCACCTTGCTGCCCCACCCACTCTGCTGCCACCGGGCTTTGCCGAAGCCTTTGTGAAACAGTCACCCCTATCCATTCGCCGCCAGGTGGTACAGCACAGCAGCCTCGCCCCTGCCCTAGACCACGCGGATTTTGTCATGACCCTACGCCTGCAAAAGGAGCGCATGACCCAGCACCGCCTGCCCAGCCTGCGCGAATACCACGAGGGCTTTGGCCTCACCCGTGATCGCCTCAATGCCTGCAAACCCAACGTCAAAGTGCTGCACCCCGGCCCCGTCAATCGTGGCGTAGAAATTAGCTCAGACCTAATGGATGACCCCGCCCTCAGCCTGATTAGCGAACAGGTCACCAACGGTGTTGCCGTTCGCATGGCCCTACTCTATTTGATGGGCGTCGGCAAAGGATCGTAGGGGCGCACTGCTGTGCGCCCCTACAGAACATGCGCCCTAAATCCAAGTAGGCAGCCACCAGCGGCGTTGCAGCGTCTCAGCAGACAGAGGCAACCCCAGGAACAGGGGCAACCAAAACAGGAAGCCCAGGGCAATCAACCCCAGCATCGCCCAGGCCATACCCCGATGAGAACGACGGCGGTGCCCCAGCCAGCCCGACATCAACCAGGCCAAGGCTAGGGCACTAAAGGCCACCATGCCCAGGGCATGGTAGAGAAAGGTGCAGCGGCTCACCAACAGCCACGGTAGCCACTGGGCCAGGTAGTTCAGAACCAGAAAGGACTCGACGGCAAAGGACGCTCCAGGCAAAGCCTCGTCGGACGAAGATTCCACCGAAATGGGCTCCACCAAAGCTGCATTGGTCGCAGCTCTTGGGGGAGGTTCTAGGGAAATCTGGGATTTAGACTGAGCGATGACCCACAACCGCCGCCGACCGCCGAACCAGGTTAGGGTAAGGGCCAGCATAGCCGCCGTAGAAAGCCACCAGAGCATCGGGTTGCCCATGGCCTGAATCGCCACCGCTGTTCCAGAGGAATCCGGCAAAATTTGGTAAAAGTAGGCCACAGGACGCAGCATCAGCGGCCAGGTAAACCAAGGCGAACAGTAGGGATGGGAGGCACCATCCACGCCAATGGTTTGGTGAACCCGCCAAAGCTGTTGATGAATGGCCCAAAAGGATTCCCCAGTCATCGCCAGGTGGGGCCACCAAAGCAGACTATAGGTCGCCAGGGGGATTAATCCCAAATAAAGCCCCCAAAGCCGCCAGCGAAGGGATCGGTCAGGGGATTGAATGCCTTCCCATAGCCAAAGGCCCAGCAGAAAGGCCGCCCCATTCCACTTAACATTGATGGCCGCTCCCAGGGCGATTCCAGCCGAAATTCGCCAGCGGTAGGGATGCGCCCTCGACGGAGCCATCACCCAGAAAACTTGCCCCAATAGCCCAAACCACAGCCAGTAGAGGTTGATCAAGGCCAGTCGCGATTCCACCAGGGTCAGCCCTTCCAGAACCATCAACGCAGCGGCCACCAGGCCAAAGCGAATCCGGCGAGGCTGAGGATAACCCCGGCTAAGGCCATAGGCCAGGGCCGCAACCAAGGCGGGCAGGGTGGCCCCCACCAGGGCGTTCATCAGCCGACCACTCAGCACACTAATCGTCTGATCCTCCACCATCAGCGGGGGCCAATGGAACCAAGCCCCCCCCCATTGCCCCAGCCAAAGCCCCAGGGCAATCAGGTACTTGCCTAGGGGCGGGTGGGCATCGAATTGGGGCGATTGGGTGAGGTAGCCCAGGGCAAAGGGGATGTAGTAAACCTCGTCGAAAACAAGCTGATTAAATCGCCCTAAGCCCCACAGCCGCAGCGCTAAGGCCGTGCCACTGAGGAGCCAAAGCCCCCATCGAGGGGACAGGTGAGCAAACTGGTGAGGGCGAGGGACAGCCATGACATCCCCAGGACAGACTATGAAACAGGTATTATTAAGAATTGCGACGCATAGCCGATGAGAACGGTTAAGGAGAACCTCCTGTGAAACGAAGTCACGTTTTGGCCAGTGTGATGGTGAGTTTAGTGGGGAGCTTAGGGGCTTCGGGGGCTTTTGCCGCCGCGCCAGATTTCACCACAGCCCAGCCTTCCCTCGCAACCTGGGCCGCACAGGAATCGCGCTTAATCGCCCAAAATTCTTCCAGTAACCTTAGCGCAGCCCAGCAGGAGCAACTAGACGAACTCCTGCGCCAGGGCCAAGCTAGGGTTGCCGCCAACGATCCGGCGGGGGCCATTGCTGCCTACCAGCAGGCTGCCCAGATCGATCCCCAAAATGCCCGGATTTTCTCCGGCATGGGCTATCTCCACATTCAGCAGGGCAATTATACCGAGGCCGTCACCGCCTACCGTCGCGCCGTGGCGCTAGATCGGGGCAATCTGGCCTTTCGCTACGGCCTTGCCCACAGCCTGTTCCACAGTGACCAACTCACGGAAGCCCTGGCTACCTATCGCGAGATCCTAGCCAGTCATCCCCGCGAAGCCAACGCCTACCTGGGTATCGGCAGCATTCAGCTCCAGCAAGGAGACACCGACGACGCCCTGGCCACCTACCTCGAACTGGTGCGCCTTGCCCCCGGCAATGCCCAAGCCTACGAAGCCCTAGGCAACCTCTACATTCAGCAGGAGGACTATGAGCAAGCGTTAACCTACCTAAACCGAGGTGTTCGGGCCAGCAGCAGCAATAAAGACAGCCTCTATGCCAGCATCGCTAGCCTGTATCTCTTGCAAGACAACATTCCCGCCGCCCGATTGGCCCTGGAGCAGGCTCTAGCCATCAACAGCGCCAATGCCCAGGCCCAGCATCAGATGGGCTACATCCTCTACCAAGAGGGAAATCGAGAGGAAGCCTTCGAGTACCTGCTGCGGGCGGTGCGCCTCGACCCTGACCTGATCGCAGCCCATGCCCTGCTGGGTGGGCTGCTGCTAGA
>CAZWNR010000532.1:0-3039 GCA_964635665.1 uncultured bacterium
CCCCTAGATTTGGCGGTGTCTGCCCTGGAGGGCACGATGAAAAAAGCGGGCGGCAAACTTCTGGAATCCGTCGCCCTGTTTGATGACTATCGCGGCACCTCCGTCCCCGAAGGACAGCGCAGTTTGGCCTTCCGACTGGTGTATCGCTCGCCCGATCAAACCCTCACCGATGAGGTGGTGGATCCCGTCCATCAAAAGGTGCGCGCCACCCTTGAAAAGCAGTTCAAGGTGACGCTACGGAGCTAGGGCTAGGATGTGTCTATGGATTCTGCCGCTCTGAGCAACGTCTTGGGAGATCCCCCTAAATCCCCCTTAACAAGGGGGACTTTGATTCTTGTCTCCCTTGTTATCCCTTGTTAAGGGGGACTTTGAATCCGATTCCCCCCTTGCTAAGGGGGGCTAGGGGGGATCAATGGAATCAATAACGTCGATCACCTGAACCGACACCTGCCCCTGGGCAAGCTGTACCTGAAGGGTTTGGCCTGGGTGTAGGGTGTTGGCTTGGGTCACCAATTGTCCGGCCTCGTCCTTCACCAGGGCATAGCCGCGACGGACGACGGTATCGGGGTCGAGGGTCATTAGGTGGGCGCGTAGTGCTTGGCAGCGTTCTGTGGCGCGGCGCAGTTCCACCTGCACCCCCTGGGTGAGGCGGCGCTTGATTTGAGCGAGTCTGTCCTGCTGCTGTTCGATGCGGTGATCTAGCCGTAGCCGTTGCAGCCGTTGCCCCAGATTGTGAAGGTCGTCCTGAGCAATGAAGAGGGCCTCTGTCACCAAATCCTGCACCTGAGTGACCCGCAGACGGTGGTCGGCCTCCAGGTCGGCCAGGGCAGGAACGGCGGCGAGGGCGGCAGCCGTGGGAGTATGGGCACAGAGGTCGGAGGCCAGATCCGCCAGGGATTCGTCCCGCTGGTGACCGATGCCAGTAACCACAGGAATCGGGCAGTCGGCCACCGCCCGCACCACGCGCTCATCGTCGAAGCAGTCGAGGTCTTCGCTGGCCCCACCCCCCCGCGCCAAAATTACCACCTCGGCCCGACCATCCCGCGCCACCCGTTCTAGGGCGGCAACGATGGAATCAGGGGCGCTGTCTCCCTGCACAATGGCGGGGGAAAAGATCACCCGCAGGCCCGGATGATGCTGACGCAGGGATCGCTGAATATCCCCCCAGGCGGCGGCTTGGGGCGACGACACCACCGCAATGGTTTGGGGCAGGGTGGGCAGGGGGCGTTTGTATTGTGGGTCAAACAGGCCCTCCGCCTCAAGGCGCTGTTTGAGCTGGCGCAGGCGCAGGGCTTTGAGGCCATCCCCCGTGGGCAACACTTGCCAAACGGTAATCTGATAGCTGCTGCGTTGGGGGTAGACCTTGACCGTACCCAAGACCGTCACCTGCTCCCCCACCTTGGGCAGGGCGCTGATTTTGGCAAACTGGCTACGCCACACCACACAGCTAATGGTGGCATTCCCATCCAAATCCGCCAGGTTGAAAAACAAACCCTTGCTGTGGTTGTTGGCGCTGGATACCTCCCCAACCACCCACACCTGGCGCAGGCGGCTATCTTCTTCTAGTAGGGCTTTAATGTAGTCCACCAAACCGCCCACACTGAGGGGGGCCGGAGCTTGGGTCTGAGTAAGCGGTGTGATCGCCATGGAAGAGAAGACGGCTATGGGGCAAGGGGGGTAGTCAATGGAGTGAAGGCTTTGCAAATCAGGAATTGAGGCTGCGCTACCCCATCCTACTGACTACTGATCATCTACCCAATCCTCTACACCAATCAACTAGCCCAGTTCTTGGTCGAGGGCGGACAGCAGAATCTGGTAGTCGGCTTCGGTGTTGACAGGGTAGCGCTGCCAGTCGCCGTTGACTTTGAGGTCGGCAAAGAGGCCGCTGGGGTCTTCGTGAAAGTGCAGGAAAGCAACGGATTTTAGGTAAAACTTGCCCTCGCCCTTTTCTTTCAGAGGCGGCATTCGACTCCGAACTTGGCTGAGCAGGGGCGCAAGCTGGGCTAGGGCGGCGGCAGTTGCGTGGCGCATCGGCACCTCTGAGAACGGGGGACACAGGGCTAGGGGGCGGCGGCAGTTGTGGCATCGACGACATGCTGAAACCAGGCTTCAAACCGATCCCCCATGGCGACGAGGGAATATTCGGCCTCGGCTTGGCGACGACAGGTGGATCGATCAACGTCGTCGATCCGTCCGATGGCCTCGGCGAGGGCAGCGACATTGTCGGGGGGAACCACCCAGCCCGTTTCGCCGTGGCGAACAATTTCAGCCGGGCCGCCCCGGTCGTAGGTAATCACGGGCACGCCACAGGCCATCGACTCAACCACCACGTTGCCAAAGGCCTCCACCCAGCGTGGGGTCATCACCATGGCGCGGCACTGGCCAACGACCTGCTGAAGCTCTTGGGTGGGCAAAAAGCCAAGGTAGCTGGCCTCCGCCTGGGGAAATCGCTGGCAAAGGCTCCGCCAGTAGGCTTCGTCCTCCAGTTTGCCCAAAATTTTTAGGGACACCTGGGCCATTTCTGTTGCCGCCAGGGCATCCTCTAGGCCCTTCTCCGGGGAGATTCGCCCCAGCCAAACCAAGGAATCGCCGGGGGTAGGGCAAAACTGATAGAGGGACAGATCGATCGCACTACCCAAGATCCTAAACGCCGTCTCACCCTCAAAGGTTTGCGCCTGGGCACGGGTAGAAACCCCCAGCCGACCAGGGAATCGTTCTGCCACCTGCCGCACGGCTCCGTCAATCACGTCGCTCAAGGATGCCATGGTCACGAAATGGGCCACGGGGGTCTGAAAAAACGGTGTGAGGTAGAAGGGCAGCCAGTCGTAGGCAAAGTTCACGATGAGATCAAACTGATGCTGATGCTGCCTTGCGTAGTCCCACATGGCGGCCAAAACGCTATCGCCAGGGAGAACGATAGGCGCGTCGCGGCCTTGAGTATGGGCCGTGATCTGGGGCTGTCCTGGAACTTCCACCACGGGCACCTCTCCCAACACTGATCCCCCAGGGGCCAACACTGTTACCCCATGCCCCCGTCGC
>CAZWNR010000533.1:0-3032 GCA_964635665.1 uncultured bacterium
GCGGCCATGCCCCGAGGGCCAAACAGATTAGAGACGGTGGCGAAGGCCATCACCAGGGCTACCCGATCATCCTGCACGCCGGTTTCGCCGAGTTGTTGGATGACGTCGGGCTGCGACTGGAGCTCTAGGGCACGACATTCTAACAGCAGCGCCGCGTCTGCCAGGAGATTGGCCTCGAGAGCGCAGCGCTGGGTCAAACGCTCGAAGTCGATGGTGGCTCCGGCCAGGGCGAGGGCGGTGTAGCCACCGAAGGAATGGCCTGCGACCACCACGCGATCTAGGGCAAGGCGACCGCCAAAGTCGGAGGCGTTGCGACGGCTGAGTTCATTTAGCACAAAGCTAATATCCAGGGGGCGATCTAGAAATTCCTGGGGACTAAAGCTTTCTCGGGCCAGTCCGCTCAGCATGGCTTGTTGCTGGGCATAGTTGCTGCCGATGTGCTCTGGCAGGGCCACCACAAAGCCGTAGGAGGCCGCGTGGGTCGCAATATCGAGGAAGCTTTGGGGCCGATCCCCCAGCCCATGGGAAAGCACTAGCACGGGGATGGGGCCGGGAATGCTGGCTAAATCCTGGGGCACGACCACTTCCACAGGGTAGGTGCGATTGCGGGAGGGATCGGTAAGGCTTAGGGAAATCTGGCGGCTGCCGTAGGGGCCAGGTTGGGTGAGGTCGGGCAGGCGGCTGAGGTCGATGGGCTGCTGGGCGGCCTCCTGCCGAGACTGGGCACGCACCGCCTCTAGCACCGCCTGGGTGGTCTCGGCTTCGTCGAGGGTTTGCTGGGCATTGCGCAGCAGTTGGGCCAAATCTAGGCGCAGGGTGCTGGTGGGAAAGTGGCGGATCACATCTAGGAAGGAGAGGGTGCCGTCCTCGGCGGCGGCGGCAATCAGGGCGGCTCGAATCGCATGCTGCCCGTTCAACCGGGCATCCGTGCGAATCACTTTGCCCAGAAATAGTAGGGATCGCTCCCCCATCGGATCATAAAACGATTGGCTGAGGCGAATCAGATCGACCTCCCGGCTTGCGTTAAGCCCCTCCCGAAACCCCTCCTTCTGCTCGGGGGTGAGGCGACGCAATAAGGGGGCCAGATCTGGGTTGGCCTCATTGCCCTCGGCAAACTCCACCAGGGCCGACACAGGAACCGAGCGGCTGAAGGGGCCTAACTCCAGCACTACCGTCTCCGAAGCCAGGGCCGCAGCCTGCCCCCCCAGTACTATGCCCGCCGTGGCCGCCAACATCCCCAACACAGACTTACCCAGCCGCCCTATGCCCATGATGTTCCTTTCCGAGGTTGCATGAAGTGCTAACTGAGTGTAGTCGGCCTCAGGTTATCCGTAAATGATTAGCCTATCCATGGGAGGGAGGGGATCAGGCGCACAACCCGTCAACCTGATTCTGGTGAACAAAGGTTCTGCCCCAGTTGGCCCAAACCTTGGCATGATGGGAAGGACTTTATCGCAAACCCATCGGTTGCCCCATGTTGACCTCCCTCTGGCAGCAGTTAACCCTTTCCACCTTTGCCTTCGACCAATGGCGGCAGGTGAGCCTAATTCATCGTTTGCTGGCCCCGCTGCGGCAGTGGCGACAGGGAAGCTGGCTGCTGCCCTGGGGCAACTGGATTGGGCTGGCCCTAGTGGCGATTATCTATATTCTGGCCCCCTACGCTTCTACGACGTTGATCGGGGTGTTGCTGTTGGCGGTGGCCGCTTTTTGGGTGTTGCTCACCCTCACCGATGAGGCCGGGGTGGGGATGACGCCTGTGCATGTCACGGTAGCGGCCTTTGGGGGAGCGATGGCACTGGCCACGGTGCTGTCTCCGGTGCGGGGGGCGGCGGTGAGCGGGTTAATTAAGCTCACCCTCAACATCCTGCTGTTCCTGCTGATTGCGCGGGTCAGTCGCCAACCTAGGGTTAGAAGTCTGTTGATTTTGTCCTATCTGTTTACCACCCTGCCCGTGGCGATCTACGGGTTGCGGCAGTATTTCTTTGGGGCCACAGCCCTAGCCACCTGGGTGGATGCCAATTCCACCCTGGCCAACACGACACGGGTCTACAGCTTTTTAGGTAATCCCAACCTGCTGGCGGGCTATCTGATTCCCGCCGTCATGTTTTCGGTGATGGCGGTGTTTGCCTGGCCGCGCTGGGTGCCCAAGGGCTTGGCGGCGCTGACGGCAATTATCAACACCCTCTGTTTGGTGCTCACCCTCAGTCGGGGGGGCTGGATTGGCTTTTTGCTGGGCGGTTTTGTGCTGCTGGCCCTGGCGGTTCAGTATTGGAGTCTGTGGTTTACCCCCTTTTGGAAACGCTGGGCCTTGCCCCTGCTGCTGGGGGGTTCGGCGGCCTTTGTGCTGCTGGCGGTGATGTCCGTGGATGCCCTGCGGGCACGGGTGCTGAGCATGTTTGTGGGACGGGCCGACAGCAGCAATAACTTTCGGATGAATGTGTGGGCCGCTGTGCTAGAGATGATTCGCGACCGCCCCATCTTGGGCATTGGCCCCGGCAATGATGCCTTTAATGCCGTCTACCCCATCTACCAACGCCCCCGCTACACCGCCCTCAGTGACTACTCTGTGTTTCTAGAGGTGCTGGTGGAGGGTGGCATTGTGGCCTTTGCCGCCTTTCTGTGGATGCTGCTGGTGGTGTTTCAGCAGGGCTGGGTGCAGCTCCAAAAACTACGGGAAACCCAGTCTATCCAGGGCTATTGGCTGATGGGAGCCATCGCCTCCATGGTGGGCATTCTGGGTCAGGGCATCGCGGATACGGTGATGTATCGTCCCCAAATTAGTACGCTCTGGTGGCTCTCCATTGCCATTGTTGCCAGCTACTACCCCACCCTACGCCAGGGCAAAGGGCAAGATTTCCGGCTGGATAGCTAACCTCAGTAGATCGCAAAGTCCCCCTAAGCCCTCACCCCCAGCCCCTCTCCCAGGGAGGAGAGGGGAGCCGGAAGTACTTCAAAGTCCCTCTCCCAAGTTGGGAGAGGGATTTAGGGTGAAGGCTGGATCACGGCAAAAGAGCGTGTTTGTGCTCTACTGA
>CAZWNR010000534.1:0-3030 GCA_964635665.1 uncultured bacterium
TACCGAACTGCGACCGGGGCAGCGCAGCCCCTTTTGGCGCAGTTCCGCCAGCATCCTCGACCTCTACGGGGATCAGCACATCTATTTTTGCTACCTCCACGTGGGGGTGGAGGTGGCGCGGGTGGAGATGCCGGAGTGGGTGGTGGCCGATGCCGAAGGCTGTGACCTCGCCCTACGAATGGTGCTGGCCCAGGTGCAGAAGGGCTATGGTTACCCGGTGGCCCTAGCCGAGGCCCACAACCAGGCGGTGGTGCGGGGGGGAGATCGTCGCCGATTCTTTGCGCTACTGGAGCGAGAAATGATGCGCGCTGGCCTCAAAAACATCGGCATTTCCGCCAAGGAAGCCCGCAAACGGGGCAGCATTGCCTAGTTAGCCTGGGTTTGGGCTCAGCCGAGCGCGGCAACCCTGGGAAACCTGTGGCCCGGAGGGTAGGCTGCCCTACGGAGTCTCTAATCGGGCCACATGGACAAGGGCATCACCTTGGTTGACGAGGGGATTTTGGCCGTGGCCAATCACAATCCCCGCCATGGGGCTGCGCACCTGTACCGGCTTATCGCCAAAGGTGTCGCTGATAAACCCGAGGGGCTGTCGCTGCTTCACCCGATCCCCCAGGCGAGTGGTGCAGTGCCAAATGCCCCCCCGTGAGGCCCTCACCCAACGGGTATCGCGGGATTCAAGGCTGGCGGTGGATGGCAGGGAGTCGGGGGCGGCATACATGCCGAGGTAGGCCATCACCCGGTAAATCCCCTCCACCCCAGTCTGAATCGCCGCTTCATCAAACCGTAGGGCCTCCCCGCCTTCGTAGATCAGGGTGGGAATACGGCGTTTGGCGGCGGCCTGCCGTAGGGATCCATCCCGATGGGCGGCATGGAGGATAATCGGTGCCCCAAAGGCCTGGGCAAAGGCGTAGGTATCGGCATCGGTGAGGTCGGCCCGTACCTGGGGCAGGTTGACGCGATGGATGGCCGCCGTATGGAGGTCGATGCCGTGGGTACATTGGCTGACCACCTCACTCATAAACAAAAAGGCCAGCCGACTGGCCAGGGAACCCCGCTGGGAACCGGGAAAGGAACGGTTTAAGTCGCGGCGGTCGGGCAGATAGCGCGATTGCTCTAGCAGGCCAAAGACATTGACCACGGGCACCGCAATTACCGCCCCCCGCAGACGGGTGGGTCGTAGGGATCGGGCAATGCGCCGAATCGTGTCTACGCCGTTGAGTTCGTCGCCGTGGATGGCGGCACTGAGCCACAGCCGGGGGCCAGGGTGTTTGCCATTGATGACCGTCACCGGCAGCGACATCATGGTGCCCGTGGTCAATCGCGCTACGGGAAGATCGAGCCGCACTCGCCGCCCTGGGGGAATCGTTTCCCCACCGACCACGAGGGGCGGATAGGGATCCACCGCCACGGACTTGGTCTGGGAAGATCGGGATCGCCGGGACGGGGGAACTGAATTTAGGGCCGAATCAAGGCTAGGGTCTCTCACCAAAATGTTGGAACTGGGTCAACAACGGACAACAAGGATCATAGGCAATCCGGCTTGTTTACCCCTGGTATTGATAGGCGAGGAGACCTCGCCCCTACGGTGTATCGGGTGCGGATTAGCTCTAAAAATAGATAGTTATCTTTGGGCGGGTCGCGCTAGCAGCATGGACGGTTGGTATCCAAAGGGTTAACGCATCTTCCCCTAAAAATAGTAGAAACGAACGATTCCGTAATTCATCGTTGCGTTGGTTGCCCCATTTCTAGGGCTCCCATGGTCTAGGGAATCAATGGGGCAGAATTTCGTCATCCTGGCGGCTGCCCCTCTCTCCGTCGATCAGAAGGGGCCGACCCTAGGCCTAGAAGCGACGTTGAATGCCCCCAGGCTGGCCCTGCAAGGGAAGAATCGTCAAACGCTATGATCAAGACTTCGATGCCCTCATCTACCTTGGAGGCCCGTTCAATGTTGATCTATGCTCTAAGCGTCTTGGCTACGGCCTTGGCCCTGCTGGTGGCCGATTTCATCCTGCCAGGACTAGTGATCAGCGGCTTTCCCACCGCTATCCTGGCCGGAATTGTGATTGGCATGGTAAACGCCATCATTCGGCCCATCCTGTTCATTCTCTCCCTGCCGGTTACGATACTCACCCTCGGACTATTTGCCCTGGTGGTAAATGGCCTATCCCTGTGGCTGGCTTCCCTGATTACCCCAGGGTTTTCGGTGAACGGATTTTGGGCCTTTATTTTGGGGCCAATCCTGATCTCCATGGTCTCCACCACCCTCAACCGCTTTTTGATCGGCCAGGTGGGTGTGGGATCCTCTGATTCCCTGTAGTAGCGCGTCCAATCCAATGCGTAGGGTCAGTAAATCACACAGTCCCCGTAGCCCTCACCCCCAATCTCTCTCCCAGGAAGGCTACCGCTGATGCACAAGTCTCTATTCCAATGGGTTCCTAGGGTTGATCCCCCCTAGCCCCCCTTATAAAGGGGTGAACTAGATTCACAGTCCCCCTTTGTAAGGGGGATTTAGGGGGATCTCCCAGGCTGTGATTGAAGCGGTCATTTTGATAACGGGGATAAGCCAGCCGGATTGGGGCTTAGGGAGCCATTTCAGCGGCGGCGGTCACAATTAAATCCCGCAATTGGGTTTTCCAGGTCTGCTCAAGGGCGATCAGTTCATCGCGATGGGCCGTAACGATGATCTGTTCCTGGGGGCTGGTTTCTGACTGGGATTTGGCTTCAAGGGTCACCTGTTCCTCCCGTCCGGCCCGTTGCCAATAGAACCAGCCTGCGCCTGGAGCCAGCAGGATCAGTCCGCCAAAGGCTAGGCCAACCCCAGGGAAGAGGCTAGACAACACAAGGGCAAAGCAGAGCCCCCCCACCGCCGCCAAACTGCTGAGGAAAATCGCTAAAAACCAACTGGGTCGGACTTGGCCTGTGAGGGTAATCTGCGCGGAATTGGAATCCTTGGCTTGTACCTGGTAGGCCCGCTGCTCGAAGTAGACGGTGAGGGCATCTAGGGTGGTAGCGGCAGCGGCGGGCGGTTCT
>CAZWNR010000535.1:0-3028 GCA_964635665.1 uncultured bacterium
AGGGTGCGGGTTAGGAGTTTCATGGGGGTAAAGGGTGAAGGGTGAAGGTGGGGGTGTAGCGCTACCTAGCCTTAGTTGAGTGCTATTTGGGCAGTGCTATCCGGCATAGATGACTGAGAAGGGTTGCTCTAGGGGCTGGGGATGGCGGGTTCGGTACTTAGGGTTTGTTCTTTTTGAATGCGGAGCCATAGCAGAATAGCGAGCACAATTTCAATCGGGAAAAAGGCAAGGCTGGCACGGTGAACATTGGCGGCAACCTGCTCGCCTAAAATCGATGATGCAAACAAACTAAAATCCCACAGCCAGTGAAAGATGATCAGGGGCACGATGTTGTTGAGCTTGAGCATTAGGGGGGCGAAGAGACAGCCAAAGAGAAAGGTTAGGGCAAGCTGAAAGGGCACAGCAGTGGCTGGAACGCCGCCAAAAATATTCACCGCATGCAATAGCGAAAAGGCGATCGCGCTGGTGAGCATGGCTTTTGTCACAGATCTGGTGGTCAGAAACCCATGCAGCACAATGCCGCGATACATGATTTCTTCATTTACCCCGACTAAAAAGGTGGTGAAGCCTGCGATCGCAAATAGCTGCCATTGCCAAGCGCTCAACGGAGTCGAGACCAAGCCTTTGATGAGGGCACTCCACATTCCTACCAAGATGGCAAAGGGGAGAGCCAGCCATAGCAGTTGGCGGGAGCGCAATTGGCGAAAGCCGACAGCCTGCCAACCAAAGTAGCGAACCACAAAAAAGACGGTTAGGGCTGTGCCAACTAGCATGACAAACCACATCACGTTCATCATTTCTGGCATGTCATAGGTGATGCCCCTGACGGTTTTCATATAAGCCATGCCAAGCGCCATCAGAGCGGTATAGAGGCAGACGGCCCAGGTGGCAATTTGAGATTTTGAGGTTGTTGGGAGAGGGGGATTCATGGGTAGGGGGTGGAGGTTGGTGAGGGTGGCTTGGGTGGCTTGCTCGATTTACCGACTTTGACGGGAATGCGAGGAGATTGGTGTATTGCGATCGGGGGGCTCAGGGAAACCGTTGTGCCAGGATTTACTGGGACGGGGTGGGTGGCAGTACGAACTTCGGTTTTAGTGCGGCGGAGCAGCTTACATCAGGGGCGATCTCAGGACGGTTAATAAACGCAATACCGATATCTTTGCCACAGAGATTTTGAGTCACCCCATGACCTAGGCTGGGAAATTCGATATAGGTGCCGTTGCTTAACCATTCCATGGCACGTTTGCCGCGATCGGTGGTGGTTTGGGCATCGTAGCGACCCTGCATAACCAGGGTAGGAATATTAATGGTCACGACTTGCCGTTCCGTGGGGTCGGCGGGGGTAACGGGCCAATGTTGACAGATGGCTAACTGTTCCAGCTGTTCTCCATAGAACGGTTGCGCTAACAGGGGCAGGGGCAAACTGAGATTTACGGCTTCGGTTTCGGCCTGGGAACTCCAGGACACATGTTCACGGCAGTCGAAGCTCATATGCATTCCGGCCATGGCCCCTTGATCGACGGGGCTGACCTGATTGATGTTGTCGGTCAGCAGTTCGTAAATGTGCCGAATTTCCCCTTCAGACATGGTCTGCAAGGCGGCCTGGAGGGGCTGTGCGGTTTGCGTGGGAAATAGTTCAGCCATCAAGGTCAGTAGGTTATCCCGATCACGCCCTCGATCCGCTTCGTAGCCCGCACCATAGAGGTTGGCAATCGCCAGGTTTTGCTCGGCCTCTGGCAACGCTTCCAGCTGTGTTTTTACCTGGTTAACCCACTGGGTTGACGGACGCCTTTCCTGGGCAATGGTCGCCCGTTGCTTCAGCAGATCTTGGGCTTTAATTTGAAAATTAGCGGCCAGCTGCCGATAATGCTCGATCACGGGCAGACCCTCCGGTTCTGGATCTGCCTGAAAGAGCTGACCGGAGAGGGCTTGCCCATAGATGGTTGTGTTGCCTTGTTCCAGTTCCGCAATCATCAACGGCAAATAGCCCGCAAAGGTAGGTCTTGTGTTCAGCCAGTCCGGTACGTTTTTAGCAAAGCTCTGGAGTGTAATGCTGGTTTCCGCTGGGGGTGCGTCTCCTGGTGGGGGTGCGTCTTCCGTGGGGGCCGCTACATCAGCGAGGGGAATGGGCTGTTCAGCCAGTTTTTCTAGGAGGGCATTGAGACGGTCTTGCAGATTGGGATAGGCCTGGTTACAGGCTGGATCAGCGGCACAATCCTGTAGCAGGTTCACCACCGGCGTTACCCCCCGGCGTCCGGCCTCGGTGTATTTGTTGATATGGGGGGGGGCGGTGGAATCTAGGACAACGCTCCGAACTACGGTGGGATGGTTACGGGCAATCGCCATGGCCAGGTAGGTACCGTAGGAAACGCCATACAGGTTGATCTGTTGATATCCCAAGGCGGCGGCTAAGTTCACGGTGTCGCGGGCACTGTTGGGGGTATTGAACTGACTCAGATCAACGCCGTGTTTTTGCAGCAACTGGGCGCAGACGGCATACTGGGCAATCGTGCGATCATTCGTCAATGGATTATCATCGGCAATCTGGTTGACGTACTGGTCAAACTCGTCTCCCAACCTGTCTAGGGCAAAGGCCGTGGGCGCACAGCCCAATGCACTAGAAAACTGAGTGCCCCGCTGGTCAAATAGCACCACGTCACGGGTCTGACGGTGCGGGGCAAAAATAACCCGACTGTAAACATCTAAAAGACTCACGGAACTACCGCCTGGCCCCCCTTCTAAGTAAAAGACCGGATCGGGCAAGGGTGACAGGCTGGTGCTGTGAAAGCGGGCATAGGTGATTTCGACTTGACGACCATGCGGCTGCTGATAATTTTCGGGGACGGTGAGCACGCCGCAGGTCATGGTCTTGCCTTCCGTTTCCAAGGGCAGTGCGACCGGGCAGGGAATGGTTTGGGTGCGGTAAACCGGGGTGCTCGGAGAAGCCTGGGTGATTGCGGCGGCTGGGTTGCCCCCAGCCTGGGTCAGTCTACCCCCCATGAAGGGCACAGCCATCATTGTCAGTCCC
>CAZWNR010000536.1:0-3024 GCA_964635665.1 uncultured bacterium
CAAGACCCCAGAGGGAATATAGGGCGGATTGGAGACCACGGCACCGAGCCTACCTCGATAGTCCACCAAGGGCTGAAACCAAGACCCCTGGCATAGGGTGATACGGTCGGCTAGGTTGTAGCGCTGGATGTTCTCCTGGGCCACGGCGAGGGCAGCGGCACTCTGGTCTACAGCGAGAATGTGGGCGTTAGGGAAGACATCAGCTAAGCCGATAGCAATAGCCCCACTACCTGTGCCCATATCCACCCAAGTTCCGGTGGCAAGGGCGTCCCGCTGGGGGCTGCGTTCTACGGCGTTGACCGCAAGATCAATGATCAGCTCCGTTTCGGGACGGGGAATGAGCACCGCCGGAGACACCCGCAGGGAAAACTGCCGCCAGGGGGTTTCACCCACAAGGTACTGCACGGGCACGCGCTGCCGAACCCGCTGCTGCCAGCGCTGTTCTAGCTCAGCCAAGGACACCTTCAGGTCAACACCTGCCCTTTGGGACAGCCCCAACCGCAGGGTGAGGCTATCCACGTCGCTGATGGCCCGCAGCAGCCAGTCTACTTCCTGGACGTCAATACCTGCCGCGTTGGCCTCGACCCTAGCCCGATTGCGCCACTGGGCTAGGTCTGCGCCAGAAACCTGCTCCCCCATTTACTTAGCCAGGGCAGCGACAATCCGTGTTTTGATAACCTCCACCACTGCATCTAGGGCGACTTCCTCGGCTTCTCCGGTAGCTCGATCCACCACTTCCACCAAGCCATCGGCCAGGGCGCGCCCGGTGACAATGCGGTAGGGAATGCCGATTAATTCGGAGTCTTTGAACTTCACCCCGGCCCGTTCGTCGCGGTCATCCAGCAGGGTTTCTACCCCGGCGGCATTGAGGGCGGTGTAGATTTCGGTAGCGGCCTTCACCTGGTTTTCATCGCCGATGTTGGGAATCACCACGATGGCGTGGTAGGGGGCAATGGCCACAGGCCAAATGATGCCGTTTTTGTCGTAGGACTGCTCTACCGCTGCCTGGGCGAGGCGCGAAACCCCGATGCCGTAGCAGCCCATCACCAGGGGCACGTAGTCGCCGCTTTCGCTGGTGTAGGTGGCCCCCAGGGCGTTGGAATATTTGGTGCCGAGCTGGAAGATGTGGCCGATTTCAATGCCCCGTGCGGTTTGCAAACGCTGACTGGGATCGTGGACGGCCCGATCCCCCGCCATGGCCTTGCGCACATCGACGACGATCTTGGGCAGGGTGAAGTCTTTACCCCAGTTGGCCCCCACGACGTGGTAGCCGGATTCGTTCGACCCGGTGACGAAGCCCGTCAGGTCAACGGCGGTGCCATCGACCAGGCGCAGGAACTTGGGTTCCAGGTCCTTAACGCCCGATTGAATATAGTCGTCGCCCAAGTCGGGGGCCATGTAGCCCAGGGGCAGGGGGTTGGCCGCCCATTTGGCCTGGGCTTCCTCGTCGGGCACGGTGAGCGAGAGGACGGTGGTGCCGCCGTAGGTGGGGGCCAGTTTGGTCAGTTCGTTGGTGAGTTTGACGTCGTTGACATCCTGATCGCCGCGAAGGCTGACGATCACCAGCACCGTTTTGCCGCTGTCAAACACTGCTTGGTAGAGAACGTTTTTGACGATCTGGGTGGGCGAACACTTAAGGAATTTCGCTAGGGATTCGATGGTGGGGGTGTTGGGGGTATCTAGCTTTTCAAACGTTTTGAACTCAGAAGGTACGGCCTCGGCGGGAAGGGATGCGGCCTTTTCCACGTTGGCGGCGTATTGGCCGTCCTCGGTGTAGAGGACTTCGTCTTCTCCGGCATCGGCCAGCACCATAAACTCTGTGGAGCCAGATCCACCAATCGCCCCAGAGTCGGCATCCACGGCCCGGAACTCCAGCCCGCAGCGGCGCAGAATGGTGCTGTAGGCGGTGTACATCTCGTTGTAGGTCTGCTTCAGGCTCTCCTCGTCGGCGTGGAAGGAGTAGCCGTCCTTCATGATGAATTCGCGTCCGCGCATGAGGCCGAAGCGGGGCCGAATTTCGTCGCGAAACTTGGTTTGAATTTGGTACAGGTGCAGCGGCAACTGACGATAGGAGCGGATCATATCCCGCGCAATGGCGGTGATGATTTCCTCGTGGGTGGGGCCAAGGCCCATTTCCTGCTGACGGCGATCCACCAGGGAAAACATGATGCCCTCGGCCTTGGTGTAGGTGTCCCAGCGACCCGACTCGCGCCACAGATCGGCGGGCTGAAGCTGAGGCAGCAGGCATTCCTGGGCTCCGGTCGCGTTCATCTCGTCGCGCACGATATCGGAAATTTTGGTCAGCACCCGCCACAGCAGCGGCATGTAGGCATAGACCCCGCTAGCCACCCGCCGAATGTAACCCGCCCGCAGCAGCAGCTTGTGGCTGGGGATTTCGGCCTCCGCCGGGTTCTCCCGCAGGGTAACAAACAGCATTTGAGACAGGCGCATGGGACTCTCCAAGAAGGGCTAAAGCAGGTGAACAGGAACGGCCATTCAGCAACGTCCATTAAGCATAGTAGTCGATTCTGACTGAACACTCCCCTCCAGGGGGAACAGCGCTATTTTCAGCGACCTTTTGCTATAGAGTTATGGGCAAACGCAACAATCAGGACGTAGCGATGACTCTGACCTGCAAGGATTTGGCCACTATCCATGCCGATGCCTGGGAACGGGCCACCGTCCATCCGTTTTTGACCGGCTGCCAGCGGGGCACCATCACCACTGCCCAGTTCAATACCTGGCTGGTGCAGGATTACCTGTTTGTAAAAGACTTCACCCGCATGGTGGGCAAAATGCTGTCCGCCGCTCCCGATCCTCATTTAGATGTGCTGCTAGCAGGCTTAGTCGCCCTTAAGGACGAACTGCTGTGGTTCCAGGCCAAGGCTGAGGAACGGGGGCTCACCCTAGAGGCTCCCCGTCAATCCACCTGTTCCCAATACTGCGACTTTATGGCGGGGCTGGTGCTAGAACCCTACCCCGTCCAAGCCACCGCCCTCTGGGCCATCGAAGCAGCCTATAACC
>CAZWNR010000537.1:0-3011 GCA_964635665.1 uncultured bacterium
CCCTTCCCTAGCCCCTTCTATGCAGCAGCGGGTGAACCGTGCCCTCCATTCGCCCTCCATCGAGTTTGTGTTGATTGGGCTAATTTTGGCTTCGGTGCTGCTGGTATTCATCGAGGTGGGGCTACCCTTCGGTAGTGCGGGCCACGACATAGCGGTGGGGTTGCAGCACTGGCTGACGGGGATATTTTGGCTAGAACTGGGCCTGCGCGGCTGGGCAACCCGCCATAGGAAGCGTTTTTTTAAGCACTACTGGTGGGATATCCTGGCGGTGCTCCCCTTCCCGAGCCAGTTTGTGGTGCTGCGGCTGCTGCGGCTGCTACGGCTGCTGCGAGTGGGGATTCTGCTGAACCGCAATCTGGGCCGAATTTACCCTGCCCTAGCCCTTGGGTTTGGGGCGCAGATTGGCCTCATCGCTATCCTAGGGGTGTTGCTGTTGGGGGGTGGCCTGGGCATCTACTTGGCCGAGGGCTTAGAGAACGACGCCATTGAAACCCTGCCCCAAGCCCTGTGGTGGAGCCTATTTACCCTAGTCGCCGCCGAGCCCATTGGGGCCGAACCCATCACCCTCGTGGGGCGTATTCTCACGCTCATGGTGATGCTGGGGGGGCTTACCCTGTTTGCGGTGATCACCGGGCTGGTGTCGGCGGTGATGGTACAACGACTGCGGTCCACCATGGAGTATCGGACGATGGAACTGGACGAACTGAGAAACCATACCGTGATCTGCGGCTGGAACCGCAACGGACGGCACATCGTAGAGGAACTGTTGTTTGATGGCGGCTTGCCAGACAGCACAATTTTGATCGTCGCTGAGTTTGAGGAAACCCCAGAACGTACCCTGCGCCACCTCAACCTGTCCCACATTTATTTCCATGTCGCCGACTACACCCGCATTGACGTGCTCAAGTCCATCAATATTTCCCAGGCCTCCCGCGCCATTTTGTTGGCCGATACCACCCGCCCCCGCAGCGACCAAGACATTGATGCCCGCACCGTCCTTGCCGCCCTCACCATCGAAAAAATTAACCCCGCCGTCTACACCTGCGCCCAACTGCTGGATCGTCACAATGATGTGCAACTTAAGGCCGCTGGCGTAGATGACGTGATTGTGGCCGACGAAGTGACCAGCCACATGATCGCCACCTCCGCCCGCACCCAGGGGTCTGTAGAAGTGATGGCAGAACTGCTCACCGTGCAGGTGGGCAATCAGTTCTACAAAGTGCCTATTCCGCCCTCCTGGGTCGATCTCTCCTTTTGGCAGGCGGTGGATCGCCTCAAACGCACCCACGATGCCCTGCTGGTGGCCGTGGAACTGAGCTACCCCAAGCGCCATACCCTGGTGAACCCGCCAGCGGGCTACCGCCTTGGCCCCAAGGATCAGCTCATCGTCATTGCCCGCAAGTACCCAGAAATTGTGGATCCTTAATTCCTGTGACCATCTCTACCCCGCTGCTGGGCTTGGTTTGCTTGCGGTTGCTGGGACGATTGATTTTGAGATGACAGGGCTCTTACCCGGTGGCGGCGAGGAGGGGGCTGAGCTTGGGAGATGCGATGTTGTGCCTGATTCCTCCAGGGAATGCGGTTTCTTGGCTTGGATGGGTAACCTAGATAGAAGTCGTTCCCTAGGGTTGTGCTGACGTTTCAACACCATCACCATGCGAGCCTTCAATGTTCTGTTAGGTCTAGCGCTCATTGTGCTAGGCGTCTATTTCCTGGGCAAAAACATTATCTTCACCACCGATGCCTATCCTTGGTGGCGGGGCATTGCCGCCGATCTGTCCGTTATCTCCCTCTGTATTGGGGTTGTTTCACTGGTCTTTTTACCGCCCCCGATGCGGCCTCTGGGTTGGGTGGCGGTGGCCTTTGGCATTGTGTGTGTCTTTGCCAGCAGTCGGGCCATTCTGAACCCCACCAGTCTGTGGCAATTTTTCCTGGCGCTGATGGCGATGGGGTTTGGTTATAAACTGCTCTCCCGTCGCCGTGCCCTGTTTTGACCGCCCAAGGTCTTAAATCCCTGATAGTTCAATCCCTAGGTCGCGTTTCCCAAACGGCTTTGCGGCCTGGGGGTTGCGTTTTTTAGGGCACCCTCCGTTGCAGTGAAGCCTTAGGCCCGAAATTTGGCCCACACCCAGAGGGCTAGCCCCGTTGCTACCGCTACGACCAGGACAACGGTGGTAGCGCTTGGGGCGGTGGCGACGGGTTCGGGTAGGGTGGCGGGAATCTCCGGTTCGGTGGGCAGGCCGGTGGTGGTGGTAGGCTCAGGGGTGATGGGGGCAGCGGCGGCAACGGTGATGGTATAGCCCAGTTCAAAGGGTTCAAAATCAGCCTCGTTCACGGGCCGTCCCTCAAACACAAGGGTGTAGGTGCCCACAGTGGGAAACAGAAACGTCGCGCTGGGAATGCCTTGGTAGCCCTCGGCGGAGGTGGGCTGAAGGTAGGGCTGGGCCAGCATGGTATTGCCCTGGTAGATTCGCAGGGTGCAGTCGCAGTCGTCCAGGGGAATCACCCGTCCGCCCCGCTGGGTGAGGGCCAGCCAGATCAGGGTGTCTTCCTGGGCGCGGGGGGTGTCGTTGGGTTCTAGGTGCAGGGTGCCGCCCACGGCTTCGCCCGTTTGCACCTGGTGGGCCTTGGCGGGTTGGTGCGGGCCGATGATCGAGGGAATCGCTAGGATCGAGGGGATCGCTAGGCTACCCCCCAGCCCTATCCAGCGGTTAACCATGGTGTTTGGGCTTGGGTGCGACATACTTGGGGGTAGGGTACTTTGGGGCCACATAATACGTTTCCAAGGCCAGCCATGTCCAGCAGCGGCGCGACCGAATCAGCAGCACCCCCAGGCCCAAGCCAATCAACAAGCTCACTCGTAGCCATTGATCGGGGCTGGTGGGAATCCAACTACCGGAGGATGACCCCATCAGCAGGCCGTGGATTAGCCCCAAACCCAGGGCGGGTAGGCTGAGCAGGTGCAGCCTTCGCCAGCTTGCCCCTAGCCAGCGCTGAAGTTCGTTGCGGCT
>CAZWNR010000538.1:0-3009 GCA_964635665.1 uncultured bacterium
AAGGGGGATTGGGGGCGGGGGAGGCGAGGGAATAGGGGTGGCATGGCCAGAGAGTATTTCTGAGGTTTGATCTGGAGGGCTAGTCTTGTGGGGCAGGGGCAGGGTTGGGATGGACGGATGGGGATGGGATTGATCTGCTGGCGATCGCCAGGCTTCTTCTACCGAGAGTTCAAGGATGGGGGGTTCTGGGGCGGCAAATCGGGGGGTGATTGCTGGCTGAAGCACCGTGGCCTGCCCCAGGGTGCGTTCTGCCAATCGGGTAAAAAAGTCAGACATGCTCGGTTCAGATCTCAGCTCAGACATCACCACGGGGTCCTACAACTATTGCCGAAACTATCGATTCAGCACCTGTTCTACATAGAGGTGGCGGCGGCGATCGCTCAGGCTGAGAATGTCGGCCTCGCGCCAGCCGTAGGCCCGCGCCAGCCAATCCACCTCCTGCAACAGTCGCTGGGCCCGCGCTGAGATTTCCCCCCAGAGAAAGATCAGCATATCTAGCCCCATCAGCCAGTGATGGTCACAGTCAGGGCAATCGAGCGCCATCTGGACATCGGCGGTGGCATCCCACTCGCTCAGGGTCTGGGCCAGACGATCGACCACAAGTGCAGGCAGGTTGGCTACCGCTACCATTTTGCCGCCGCACTGGGCTTCTACCACACATTGCCGAATCAACTGCTGCCGCGCGGCCTCAACGCCGGTACAGGGGACGATCGCGGCCAAATCCAAACTGGTTAAACGGCGTAAAGTTAGCTGCCAATCTTCAACTGTTAGCGATCGCACGGTATCAGTCTCCGGGACGGAAGCAAACGCGGTCAGGTCAAGGGCAAACTCTAGTCCTTCTCCACAGGCTGGGCAATAGGCTCGACTGTGCATCTGAGACCCAAAGGTCTGCCGCTGCACCTGCATGAGCAACTCATCGCGCTGACCCACGCTCAGGCGAGCCAAGTCATCTGGGGATCGCTCCGGAAATGCCCGCGCCAAAATCAGCAGGGCCCGGTCGATGGGGTGGCGATCAATGCCCAACTCCCACAGCAATAGAAGATCGGCTGATGTTAGTGCCATGGTGACCTATGCGGGCTCGGTGAAGGTAGGTTCTGTCGGCTCTGCTACCTCATAGTCGCGCTCCCAGCCCTCGGTCTCTAGCTTGAGGGTTTGAATGGCGATCGCGTTGGCGTTGGCGTCAAGCTCTGGCATCGCCTGATACTCAGATACCCAGCAGCGATAGAGCTTATAGGCGATCGCCAACTGTCCGGCCTCGTTGTACACCTCCAAAATCATATCTTTGCGAAAGTCTTTCAAAGAGACCTCACTGCCTAAGCCCGAGCCGTAGTTCCAGATTTTATTGGCCCACTTTTCAAAGTCTGGGTCGTGGGTGACCCCGCGCTCTAGGGTTATCGCTTCATACTCGGTGCGCCCAGGGGATTTGCGCGAGCTACTGGGGTCGCCCCCCTCGCGATGTTTCACCACTTCGGTCATTCGCTTCAGCGCACTAACCTTACTAACACCGGCCACATACCGGCCATCCCATTTGACGCGAAACTTAAAATTTTTGTACGGGTCAAACCGCTGAGCATTCACGCTAAATTGAGCCATAGTCTCTCCTGGTATGCATGGATGAGGGGTTCACTAAGGGGTGCTGGCAAGGATAAACCATAGCCCTAGGTGGCAATTTGGCCCGCTATCTGTTGAATTTTGACCACCACAAACTCAGCGGGCTTGAGCGGTGCAAAGCCCACCACAATGTTGACGATGCCCAGGTTAATGTCGCTCTGGGTAGTAGTGTCGCGATCGCATTTAACAAAGTAAGCTTCGCGCGGCGATGTGCCCTGAAACGCCCCTCGCCGAAACAGTCCCTGCATAAAGGCCCCCACGTTCAGGCGAATTTGTGCCCACAGGGGCTCGTCATTGGGTTCAAAGACCACCCACTTTAGGCCCTGATACAGGCTTTCCTGCAAATACAGCGAGGTGCGCCGTACCGGTACATACTTCCACTCCGAGGCCCGTTGGTCGGCACCATAGAGGGTGCGCGCCCCCCAAACCACGCTTCCATAGACCGGAAAGTTGCGCAGCGCATTGACTCCAAAGGGGTTAAGCCCGCCGTTCTCCGAGTCGGTGAGCGGTAGAGCAGGTGCCGCACCGCTCAGAACGGCATCGGTGCCCGCTGGAGCTTTCCAGATGCCACGGGTGGCATCAGTACGGGCATAAATACCAGCGATCGCACCGCTAGTGCTGGCATTGCGCGATCGCCCCGGTCGTAGCGGGTCGTTCGTCAGCAGTCGGGGATAGTAGATCGCCGCATTACGACTGGGCAGCTGTTGCGCTAGATCTAAAACTTTGTCGGCAGTATCCACCGATTCAGGAATATCGACAATTAGAAAAGCACGCCGATCTTCACAGAATTTGGCGGCATCCGAGTAAACACCAAAATCGACTTTATTTACATTATTTACATTTTTGACAAAGTTCGCAGCGGCTGGGATGCATAGCAAATTAAAAATCTCTGGCGCTATTTTATCTAACGCTTCCCAGCCTCTTTTCAATGCCTGTCCGTCCGGGACACCTCCATCGGCCCCAGGATCGCCCGAACCTGTTGTTCCTAAAGCACTAAAGCCAGCACTTCTAGGCTTTCCCACATCAACAATCACATCAGTCGTCGCATCACCTGTAATCAGAGGACGAGTGCGGGGCGAGTCACTGGCGGCGTAATTGACTGTGATCAAAGAAGATCCCTGATTAATCACATCCTTGACGTTTTGGGCAGCCCCTTCATCCATGACCAGGTTGCGAAACACCTCGCTTTTAAGCACCTGAGTTTCCCCATTAGCACTGACTACTATCTGCCGCACAGCCACATTAAACTGCCTAGCACTGGCGTTCGCTGTTCCATCTAAATTGGTTTGATCTAGGGTTTTATAATCGATACCAACCTGGAGGTCATTTCCCCAGCGACCTTGACTTCTGGCCGTAAAAACCAGCACGTTTGCCGCTGGGTTACCGCCCTGGATATTA
>CAZWNR010000539.1:0-3000 GCA_964635665.1 uncultured bacterium
CCCCATTGGGCTACCGCTTATACATACGTTTCCATCTAATCCTTCCTCAGTCGGCTTCAGCAGACTTTTGCGATCAGCCAGGGAGTTCACTCCCTGGTGGGGGTCGGAGAGCTAAGGATTCAAAGTCCGGGGTTCAAAGCAGAAATCCGCTTTAACCGACGCTTTTGGAATTGTGTTGGTCAGCTAGGGCCATGGGTTAGGTGTCGGTTTGGGTGACGTTGTAGATCTGGTAGCGTTCTTCAATCAGGCGATCTACATCCTCGGAGGCCAGCCGTTTCACGTAGTTCAGCTTCACTTCTTCGAGGAAGTCTACCAGCAGGGTTTCCAGTTCGCTAATGTTTTCCTCCTCCTGAAGCTGTTGCCGGAAGGTATCGGTGAACTTGGTGACGAGGGCTTGGGTGAGGGCCACGCCTTCTTTGTTTTCTAGGCCACCCTTAACGAGGGCGTAGGCGTTGGTAGAGAGTTGCGCAACAATGCGCTGGGCAATTTGGTCGGGTAGATTGCCTAGGCCAGGGAGTTGCCGAAAACTTTGATAGCCGGGGGTTTGGTCGAAGGCGATCGTGACGGTGTGCTTCAGCAGGGCGTCTATTTCGGGCTTGATTTCGGGCAGCACACTGTAAACCGTGAGGGTACCGAGACGTTGGGCCAGCACTTCTAGGTCGTTGACGCCACTGACATCAATGTAGCGACGACTACCCGGATCCCTCAACACAATTTGGGCTAGGCTACCATCCCGAATCAGCGATTGCATTTGGTCGATGATGCGCAGCACCACGATTTCCGTGATCTCAACGGCCACATGGCTGATGGCAAAGCGGCTGATGCGCTGCTGAACGGGTTCGAGGTCAATGAGATTGGACTGGTTGATGCGGATGATCACTGGAATGGCGCGGGACAGGGCCAGCCAGGGCATTCGCAGGGCGCTGAAGGGGATGATCAGCAGCAGGTCGTACCAGCGCCAGAGAATGGCATCGCGCCAGGTGAAGTTTTTGTAGCGCCGCCCCAGGTAGAAACTGCGGGCCAGCAGTTCTACGGCAAACAGCAGGTTAAACCAGATATCAATGCGCCAAAAGAAATCCTCAAAGCCGCCATGCACCGCTAGATTGCGGAAGAAATTCGTTTCAATTAGGGGTCGAACGTCATCGTTAAAAAAGGCGATTTCCTGGGGGAAACCCGCCGACCGCAGGTGCTCGTCGCTCCAAAAGGCGTTAAATGCCTCGGTGGCCGAGTCTAGCTCCATGCGATCCCGCAGGTGGTTCTTAATCTGCTCTAGGCTGCCCGATCGGTTGGCCAACTGGAAGGGATTTTCTGCCACCATGGCGGCACTTTGCTGCTGGAGATCCGTCAAGATTTCCTGGGCTTCGGGAGAGGTCAGCCCCGTAAGCGCTACTTGTTGTTCCAGTTCTGCCACGGTGTCGAGGTAGTGGGTGGTAAAGCGGTGCGGCTCAATGCCCTTAAAGGTTTCGCCGTACCAGATGGTGACCTGGGGAAAAAAGCGCAGGTAGAGATCTCGCATGGGGATGTAGCTGAGGTCGAGGGCTACCAAGCCGAGGTTCACCAAGGCCACTCCCGCCATTAACCGCTCAAACCAGCGGGATCCAGCGCGGCGGGCATCGTACTTAGAAAATTGCCGCCCCTTTGTATCCGAACGAGGACGCGATAGCGCTGCCATAGCCTCTGAACTCCACCTATTTCAATGCCACAATGCCCCGTATTGGTCGGTTTGTCACCTGGGCGGCGATGGTGCCCCAGATTCGCTACTATTTAGATTAAGTTTTGTAACACAGCTTTGTGAAGCGCCAGCCATGACCGCCACCATCCCCGCCGCTGCCCACCGCGCCCCCAGCCAGTATTGGACTTGGCGAGATCAGTCTATCCACTATGTGGTGGCTGGGGAACCGCACCCCAGCCGCCCACCGCTGCTGTTGGTGCATGGCTTTGGCGCTTCTACCGACCACTGGCACAAAAATATCCGGGGGCTGCAATCCGACTTTGAGGTGTGGGCCATCGACCTGATGGGGTTTGGGCGTTCGGCCAAGCCCAACGGGGAGTATAGCGGTAGCCTGTGGCAGGCCCAACTGCACGAGTTTATTCAGGAAAAAATCCGGCGTCCGGCCATCTTGGCGGGTAATTCCCTCGGGGGCTATGCGTCCCTTTGTGTGGCGGCCAACCATCCCGAATCCGCCGCTGGGCTGGTGCTGCTGAACAGTGCGGGGCCGTTTTCGGATTCAGACTCGGCCCCCGCTGCTAAACCGAACCCCGTGGCCAAGCTGATCCAATCGGTGATGCTGCAACCGTTGCCCAGTTGGCTGCTGTTCCAGTACGTGCGCCAGCCTTCGGTAATTCGCCGCACCCTCAACCAGGTCTATGTAGACAAATCCGCCATCACCGACGAACTGGTGGAAGATATCCGCCGCCCCGCCTGCGATCCGGGGGCCGCCCAGGTGTTTGCCTCGGTGTTCAAATCCCGTCAGGGCGAAAAGGTGGACGAACTGCTGCAAAAAATGACCTGCCCCCTGCTGATGCTGTGGGGCGAGGGCGACCCCTGGATGAACTGCCGCGCCAAGGGGGCCAAATTCCGCCAGTATTACCCCAGCCTGACAGAGCACTATCTGCAAGCGGGCCATTGCCCCCACGACGAAGTGCCCGACCAGGTGAATGGCCTACTGCGCGATTGGGTGCTGGGCTTAGGGGCGGCGTAACGCTCCTTAAACGCCCATTCCTTAAACCCAGGTGCGAAGCACTCGGCCTTTGAGGGTTTGGCCCAGCCAGGGGGTATTGGCGGAGAGGGATTCTAGGCTCTGGGGCGTCACCGTCCAGGACTCGGCGGGGTCGAACAGCACCATTTCGGCGGGCTGCTGGGGGGTTAGGGTGGGGGGCGTTTGGCCCCAGATGCGGGCGGGGTTGGTGCTGATGGCTTGTACCAGGGTGAGGGGTTCCCACAGGCTGGTTTGCACGAAGCCATCCCACAACACGCTCCAGGCCAGGTCTAGGCCGATG
>CAZWNR010000540.1:0-2997 GCA_964635665.1 uncultured bacterium
CCTCCGGCTGCGGCAAAAGCACTCTGCTGCGCTGCTTTAACCGCACCAACGACCTGATCCCAGGGGCGCGGGTGGATGGCAAAATCACGATGCACGGCAGCGACCTCTACGGCCCCGGCGTTGACCCGGTGAACGTGCGTCGCCGCATTGGCATGGTGTTCCAAAAGCCCAACCCCTTCCCTAAATCCATCTACGAAAACATTGCCTTTGCCGCCCGCATCAACGGCTACCGGGGCGACTACGACGAACTGGTGGAACGTTCCCTCAAATCCGCCGCCCTCTGGGACGAAGTGAAGGACAAAATGAAGGAAAGCGGCCTCTCCCTCTCTGGGGGACAGCAGCAGCGCCTTTGCATTGCCCGCGCCATCGCCATCGAGCCGGAAGTGATTTTGATGGACGAACCTTGCTCCGCCCTCGACCCCATCTCCACCCTCAAAGTTGAGGAACTGATGCGGGAACTGGAGAAGTACTACACCATCGTCATTGTTACCCACAACATGCAGCAGGCTTTGCGGATTTCCGACAAAACGGCCTTCTTTAACGCCGAAGCCACGGAATCTGGCGGCACGGTCTGCTAACGAGTGGAATACGCCGACACCGAGAAAATCTTCTCCGATCCCCGCGAAGACGCCACCCGCGACTACGTTCAGGGCCGTTTTGGTTAAGTTTCTTCCCCAGTTACGTTCCTCCTCAAACACAATCCATTGCCCCCGCCGCCCCTGTTCCTTTAGGATCGAGGATGCAGCGGGGTTTTTTTTGTCGGTTACAAAACCCTTGATGTTCAATTTTTCCGATGGCGCGTAAACAAAAATTTCCCCACCTGCTCGGCTCCAAATGGACAGCCCGCCACGCCACTGAAGGCTGGCGACATTTCCAGGTGGCCAACCGCAAACAGGAGGGCGACTGGGTCTTTGCGGAACTGGTAGCCTCCTGCGATCCCTCGGTGCGGCTGTGGGTGAATGCCAAGCAACTCAAAAACCGCGACCTTTGGCAAGCCGGATGGCAACCCCTAGGGCCACGGGAGGAAACGGAAATTGCTCCCTGAATCCCTTCGTCCTGGCTCAACCAATCCTTAAGGTTGCGTTAGGATCAAGGCATAGATGCCTAGACTGCGAGCATCCACCCTAGCCCTAGTCATCCTAAACAACCGTCATGCCCCCTTCCCCCTTCGATGGTGCCCCTGCCGATGAGGCTAACCCCAGCCAAACGACCCTGCTGGCCCAGGTGCTTTCGCCCTTGCTAGAAGACTTTCAATACTGGTTTCAGCGGTCCCTCACGTTGCTTGAGGAGGGACCACTGCAAGGCACTAGCGCTGAGGATCAGGCGAACTTACTCAACCGCCTCAAGGAAGCCATGGCCGAGACCCAAACGGCGGCCTCCCTCTTGGCGGTTACCGATGGTCAGGTGGGCGTGGATCCGGCCCAGGTGATGGCTTGGCACGCCCTAGTAGCGGAATGTTGGATGGTCGCCCGTCGCCATCGATCCCTAGCCCCTTAGCCTCGGATCTGGGGGCGGATTTAGCTTTCATGGATGGGCCATAATCAGGGTAAACAGGTTACAGTCAATACAGGCAACGATTGGCCAGAGGATACAAGTCATGTGGCAGGTAATTTACATCATTGCGTTTGCGGCTCTCGCCATTCTGGCCATTGCCAATCTGGTGAGAAATATCATTTTGCTCGGCAATAATGCCCGTACCTCGCAATCCCCCAGCGCCTACGGCAGTAATGCTAACCGTCCGGTGCCCCACCCAGAACTTCTGGATCAAGATGGACAGGTGATTCGGGAACCGCTGCTGGTGATGCGGTCTATCTCTGTAAAGGATGCCCGCGAACAACTCGACGCCCTCTACAACGACGACAACGACGATCCCAAGTCCAGCTCAGAGGCCTAGGTCGTTCAAGGCCGTCAAGAATCTATCGATCTTCAAGTTCCCCGGTTTCCTTAAGGAACTGGGGGACTTTAGTAGGGGCTAGGGTGCTGGCCAAAGCGGGGTAAACGCCGTTTGCCGCTGCTGAAGAAACTTCAAAAACTGCTGGCAGGCCGTGGAATCGTCAGGAAAAAGGGTCAGAAGTTCTAAATACTGGGAATTTGGCGGCAGAATGGCCCTGGGTTTGCCCTGCGGATCGTCCTTAGGTTTTGCCAAGCGAACCACGGGATACATCCGATGCCATAGACGACCAATGTGCCCCAGTTCGCCAGTGACCGAGGTTTTGTAGATCGATCCTTCGGGGATGCCAGCCGCCCGAATCGCCTCTTGATAGGGACGGTGTAACCATTCAATGGCGAGGCTGTCGTCTTGATTGGTGGCTACGCGCCCCCACACTTGAACCGTCTGCGGATGCCACGCTTCGCGCCAGTGGGTGGCCCGCTGGTCAGACTCTGCCCCCTGGAGCCGAATCCATTGCCGCGCCACGCCCCGCACCGCTTTGAGGAAGGAGGGAATTTGCTCTGGCTTGCGAACTTGGTAGTTCTGCAGAAGGGAATCGGCCCCCCATTGCCAGTGGCAGCCAATCAGAGGCTTGTTGGGTTGATCGGCATAGTCGGGGTAAAAGAGGCGATGGTCGGCCCGTCGCCAGGATTTGCCAAAGCCGCCAAACACCATGGAAAAATGCATCAGCGCCCGCACCAAATTGGCCACAGCTGTCCGCTGGTCGGCATCTGGTAAAGAACGGGTCAGCCGCCAAGATAGATCACCATCTACGGCATAGGTGGGCTGTTCCCATCTCCCGGTGCCGTAGCTGTCCAAGGTTAAATGACGAGTTTGAAAATGGAGGGCCAACAGCCCCACATCGCCACTGCCCCGCACACTGCCAAATAGGCCATTCACCAACGCCTCCGCCTGCTCTGCCGAGGTTAGCCCGCCAAACAATCGTAGGGCATGGCCCCGCACCGCTGCCCGGAATACATTGGGCCGAAACTCTCCGGCCTGATCAATCAGCTTTGGGGCTTGCCCCTGCCCCTTCAGATGAGCCTGGAATAAGATGTCCTCGGCAG
>CAZWNR010000541.1:0-2996 GCA_964635665.1 uncultured bacterium
TATTCCCTCTGGGGTCTTGCCCACCCTTGAGCCAGAGGTGATGGCCCACGAACCCATCAGCGCCCTCGATGGCGGCCCCGATGGCCTGGACGATCTGCGCACCCTCGCCACCCAAGCCCCGGATTACCTGATTTCTGGCGGGCTGTGGCTGGCGGAAATGATGGCGGGGCAGGGGCAGGCCGTTGCCGAATTGCTGACCCAAGTGGGAGCCTATCGAGACGTTCAGGTAATCGAAGACCTAGCCGGACGGGATCGCTTCACCCTGGCGGTTCGTCGCTAACAGCGATCCCCAGTCACTAGGGATCCCAGGGTTCTGTGATGGGCCACACCGAGATCCTTGGGTCAGCCGTGAGAACCCTGGGATCTGGTAGAACCCTGGGTTCTAGCCCTCACCTGACCTTCTGCGCCCTAGAATCCTTGGATCTGAGCGCAATGCTATCCTAGACGGGACTTGCTGGATGGGTTTTGCGGGCCAGCGACGGGGGATCATCCCTAGCTGGGTTCACCGCGAAAGACGCTTATGGACAACGCCTTCGAGCTAACGCTGCAAATGGTGCTGACGGTTTTAGCCGGAGTGACGGCTCAGGTGGTGGGCGAATTTGCGCGGGTGCCGAGCATTATTTTTTTGCTGATCTTTGGCATTGGCCTAGGGCCAGATGGGCTGGGGCTGATCCATCCCCAATCTTTGGGGGTGGGGCTAGAGGTGATGGTCTCCCTCAGTGTGGCGCTGATTTTGTTTGAGGGTGGCCTCAGCCTGGAACTGAGTGAATTGGGCCAGGTGTCTAGCAGTCTGAGAAATTTAGTGACGATTGGTGTGTTTGTCACCCTAATTGGCGGCGGTGTGGCGGCCCACTGGCTGGGGGAATTTCCCTGGTCGCTGGCCTTTCTCTACGCCTCCCTGGTGGTGGTAACTGGCCCCACGGTGATTACGCCCCTGCTGCGTCAGGTGCAGGTAGATCGCAAGGTCTCCACTCTGCTGGAGGGCGAGGGGGTGCTGATCGACCCGGTGGGGGCGGTGCTGGCGGTGGTGGTGCTGGGCATTATCCTTAATGGCGATGCCAATCCAGGAGCGGTGGTGGGCGGCCTCACCCTACGCCTAGGCATTGGCACCGTGATTGGGGCGGTGGGCGGTGGGCTGATGGGCTGGTTCCTGAAGCGGGCCAGCTTTGTCAGCGATGACCTGCGCAATCTGGTGGTGCTGGCGGGGCTGTGGGGCATTTTTGGCCTCGCCCAGAGCGTCCGCAGTGAGTCGGGCCTGATGGCAACGGTGGTGGCGGGGCTGGTGGTGCGGGCGCTCTCGGTGCCCGATGAACGGCTGCTGCGACGGTTTAAGGGCCAACTTACGGTGCTGGCCGTATCGGTGCTGTTCATTCTGCTGGCGGCGGATCTGTCCATTGCCAGTGTGTTTGCCCTGGGTTGGGGGGCCGTGGGCACGGTGCTGGTTCTGATGCTGCTGGTGCGGCCCGTCAGCATTTGGCTTTGCACCCGGGCCAGCGACATGAACTGGCGACAGAAAGCCTTTCTAAGCTGGATTGCCCCCCGTGGGATTGTGTCGGCCTCGGTGGCCTCGCTGTTTGCCATTCTGCTGACGGAAAAGGGCATTAGCGGCGGCGATGCCATCAAAGCCCTGGTGTTTCTCACTATTATTATGACGGTGCTGGTGCAGGGGCTGACGGCCCGCTGGGTGGCCCAGTGGCTCGGTATTGCTAAGGCCAAGGCTGTGGGAGCCGTGGTGGTGGGTTGTCATCCCCTCAGTTTGCTGATCGCCCGCCTGATTCAAGACTATGGCGACCCTGTCGTGCTGATCGACACCAACGAAACCGCCCAGGACGAAGCCGCCAAGGAGGGGATCCCCGTCTTGATCAGCAGCGCCCTAGATAACGATGTTTTGGAAGAAGCGGGATTGAGCCAGGTCGGCACGTTCTTGGCCATCACCAAAAACGGTGAGGTGAATGCCGTAGTGGCCCAACGCGCCCTGGAGGAATTTCAGCCCCCCAGGGTCATTGCCGTCATGCCCAAAAACAAAGACCTAGGGGATCTTCCCAACCAAGGCAAGCTGAAGGACGCCCAGACACCCAGCCTTTCGTTGAAAAAATGGAACCGCTACCTTACGGATGGCGAAGTGCGCCTCGGAGAAACCCGCCTGCGATCCGACGCCACGGAACTACAACAGGCTCACCTGGCGGCCCTGGTGCGCGGCGGCGAAATGATCCCCCTCTTGGTAGAACGGGACGGTGCCCTGCAAGTGGCCTTGGGCCAAGAGATCTGGAAGGTGGGCGACCGCCTGATCTACCTCCTCCACGACGCCACTCCCAAACTCCTCAAACGCCTTGGGGGCGGCACCCAACCCATTAAACTTACCCCCGAGCCCCTGCCCACCGTGGAGGAGGTACCCCTGGCTCCACCGCCGCCTCTGCCAGAACCCGCTATCGCCATGCAACCCCCAGATTCCCTGGCCAGTGGGGATTCGTAAGTTAGGTTAACTTTCTAACGTCTCAATGGTGTCACCCCTAGGAAGGGGGAATATTGAGGGAACCATCTGCTCCCTGGCTTTGCTTCGCTATGGCCCACGATTCCTCTCCAATCTCCCCTACGCCACCGTTGCCTTGGCATTTGTGGATTGTCCTGATTTGCGGGGCACTGAGTCTAGGGATCGGCATGGTGGCGATGGTGGCGTGGCATCTTAAAGCCACAGCGGTGCTTCAGATATGGCCCAGTTCTCCCCCCATTCGCTACAACACGGGGTTGGCCCTGGCCTTGGCGGGGCTAGCATTGCTATTGCTTCAGCACAGGCGGGGACAACGGTGGGCCTGGGTACCCGCTGGTGGGGTGTTGGCCATTGGTGGCCTCACCTTAATTCAGTACCTCTTTGGGGTAGAGTTGGGCATTGACCAATGGTTAATGACCGACACCATCACCCCTACCCTGTACGGTGCTGAAGAGCTACAGTCAGGGCGAATCATCGAACCCGTTGAGCAGTTTTTTATGCTGGTGGG
>CAZWNR010000542.1:0-2993 GCA_964635665.1 uncultured bacterium
CCCCCGACCTGCGTGGCCATGGCGATAGTGATAAGCCTGCCGACCCCGCTGCCTACGATTCCCTGAAATTCGTAGCGGATCTAGAAGCCTTGGCGGAGTTCCTGTGTACCGAACCCGTCACCGTAATTGCCCATTCCTGGGCGGCTAAGCTGGCGCTGCTGTGGGCCAAACAATCGCCCCAACGGGTGAAGCGGTTGATTTTGGTGGATCCCTTCTTCGTCAATACCCTGCCCCAACTCTTTCGGCCCACCCTGCCGATTTTCTACCGCACCCTGCCCTTCCTCAAGGTGATGGGGCCATTCCCCAGCCGAGACGCCGCCGCTACCCTGGCCCAAACTCTCAAGCAATACCGAGGCTGGAGTCCGTTACAGGAATCTGTCTTTGACGCCGCCATGGAGCAAAAGCCCGACGGCACCTGGGGCAGCAAATTTGCCATCGCCGCCCGCAATGGCGTCTTTGAAGACATCCTCAACCGGGCTGGATTAACCGAGTCCCTGGACATCCCCACCTATCTGCTACTCCCCCAGGGCGGCCTGAACCGCATGGCTTGGCAAACCCGGCCCTACCACCGCTATTTACCGAATTTGCAGGTACAGACCATCCCCGGCAACCACTGGCCTCATTTGGTGGAACCCTCCGCCTTTAATGGGGCGATTGCAACGATCCTCTCAGCTACGCCTTAATGGGGATCTACCCCCAGCGCCCGCAGTCGAGCCGCCAAGCGTTCGGCCCGTTGACTTTAAACCAAAGTTGCCGCTCGGTGAGATGAATCTCCTGATAGCGGGGGCCGAATAGCCGAAACAGTCGGAAGATGCGGCGTTATCGTTCCGAAAGGTTTCCCTGAACGGCATCCCCTCGGCATAATAAACAGAGCTTGCCCGTCGCAGTTGTAGTAGGTAAATTCTCACCATGGTTGAACCGTCATCTCCGTTGCCCACCGAGGACACGCCCGAAACCGCCGCCCCAGAGGAGGGCAGTACCGCCCGTCAGTTGCTAGGGATGAAGGGGGCCAAATCTGGTGAAACCTCGATCTGGAAGATTCGCCTGCAACTGATGAAGCCCATCACCTGGATTCCGCTAATTTGGGGGGTCGTGTGTGGGGCAGCCTCCGGGGGAGAATTTCGCTGGACGCCAGAGTGTGTGCTGATTTCCGCCGCCTGTATGCTGATGTCGGGGCCGCTGCTGACGGGCTACACCCAAACCCTCAACGACTTCTACGACCGCGAAATCGACGCCATCAACGAGCCCTACCGTCCCATTCCCTCTGGGGCGATTTCGGTGCCCCAGGTTGCTACCCAGATTGTGGTGCTGTTGGCGGCGGGAATTGGCGTCGCCTTCGGCCTAGATCGCTGGGCGGGGCACGACTTCCCCACCATCACCGCCCTAGCTCTTGGCGGGTCGTTGGTCTCCTATATTTATTCCGCGCCGCCGCTGAAGCTGAAGCAAAACGGCTGGCTGGGGAACTACGCCCTAGGGGCCAGCTACATCGCCCTACCCTGGTGGGCGGGCCATGCCCTCTTTGGCGATCTCACCTGGAAGATTGTTGTCCTCACCCTGTTTTACAGCTTGGCGGGTCTGGGCATTGCCGTAGTCAACGACTTCAAAAGCGTGGAGGGGGATCGGCAGATGGGCCTGAAGTCGCTGCCGGTTATGTTTGGCGTCACCGCCGCCGCCTGGATTTGTGTGTTGATGATCGACATTTTTCAGGGTGGGGTTGCCGCCTACCTAATGGCGATTCACCAAAATCTCTACGCCATTCTGCTGATTCTGCTGATTATTCCCCAAATCACCTTCCAGGACATGTATTTCCTGCGGGATCCCCTCAAGAACGACGTGAAATATCAGGCCAGCGCCCAGCCCTTCTTGGTATTGGGAATGCTGGTCACCGGATTAGCCCTGGGCCACGCTGGATTATAAGAGGGGTAGATTTCCGCATCCGACTGTCCCACCCTTGAAGAAATCCTAGAAACCCCCTAAAGTGCTCTTTAGTTTTGTCGGCCATCGGCGGGGATCACGTCCAAAGGGCGGCAAAGCACAGACAACACACCAGGGGCAAAGCTTTCGGGTGCCCCAGGGACGGTCTGAGTTCGGTGTTGACGTGGTAGAGGGCCGCATAATAATGACACAGTCCTGGTTAAATCGGCTTTTTCCGCACCGTGGCTTGACCTCCTTGGGGGAGTCAACGGATTATGCGCGAACCGTTCCTTCTCGGCAGCGGTCAACACCCCATGCTACAGAGTTAGCCTCTGCATCCAAGCCGGAGGAGAATCTCCGCCCCCGTCGTCCCAGAGGTCGCGCCCTAGTGCTGCCTCTGGTGCTGGTGGTCTCCGCCCTAGCCGCAGGCGGGGCGACCCGTACCTATCGCCTGGTGCAAGCCACTTGGGCTGACCTACCAGAATCCGAGGAAGCCCTCACCTATCAGCGGGACGGCACCATCACCATGATTTCGGCGGATGGGGTGATTCTGCAAAAGCTCGGCCCCGCCTCCCGCGAAACCAGCAGCTACGAGGCCATTCCAGAGCACCTAGTGGCCGCCTTCATTGCCTCAGAGGATCAACGCTTCTACGACCACCGAGGAGTAGACTATCGTGGCATTACGCGGGCGCTCTGGTCGAACCTCCGGCAGCGGGAGGTGGTGGAAGGGGCTAGCACCATCACCCAGCAGCTGGCTCGTATTGTTTATCTCAGCCAAGAGCGCAGCGTTCAGCGCAAGGCCCGCGAAATTTTGATGGCCCACAAGCTAGAACGGGATCTGACGAAAAGCCAGATCATGGAACGTTACCTCAATCTGGTGTATTTGGGATCTGGGGCTTACGGGGTAGCTGACGCCGCCTGGATTTACTTTGGTAAACCCCTAGAGCAGCTCACCGTTGCTGAGGCCGCCCTGATTGCCGGGATGGCCCCCGCCCCCAGCCTCTATTCCCCAGAGGTGAACCCCGAAGCAGCGCGCAGTCAGCGAGATCGGGTGATTCGGCGGATGTTGGTCACCGGAG
>CAZWNR010000543.1:0-2952 GCA_964635665.1 uncultured bacterium
ACCCTGACGTGCTGGATACCTGGTTCTCCTCCGGTCTGTGGCCCTTTTCCACCATGGGCTGGCCCGACGAATCCGCCAAGGATCTGCAAACCTACTATCCCACCACCACCCTGGTCACCGGGTTCGACATCATCTTTTTCTGGGTGGCCCGCATGACCCTGATGGCGGGGCATTTCACCGAAACCATGCCCTTCGAGACCGTCTACATCCACGGCCTGGTGCGGGACGAAAACAACAAAAAAATGTCGAAGTCGGCCAACAACGGCATCGACCCCCTGCTGCTGATCAACAAATACGGCACCGACGCCCTCCGCTATACCCTGATCCGCGAAGTCACCGGGGCGGGGCAGGATATTCGTCTGGAATACAACCGCAAAACCGATGAGTCGGTCTCCGTGGAAGCCAGCCGCAATTTCACCAACAAACTGTGGAACGCCTCCCGCTTTGTGATGATGAACCTGGGCGGCCAATCCCCCGCCGACCTGGGCCAACCAGATTTGGACAACCTAGAACTGGCCGACCGCTGGATTCTCTCCCGTTACCACCGCGTGGTGCAAAGCGTGCGGGGGCATCTGGATGCCTACGGCATGGGCGAAGCCTCCAAAGACCTCTATGAATTCATCTGGGGCGACTTCTGCGACTGGTACATCGAGCTGGTCAAACCCCGCTTCCAAACCGAGGGCACCAGCAAACGCACCGCCCAGCAAACCCTCGCCTCTGTGCTAGACGGCATCCTCAAGCTGCTGCACCCCTTCATGCCCCACATCACCGAAGAAGTGTGGCACACCCTCACCCAAACCGAGGGCGACTTTTTAGCAGTGCAGCCCTACCCCGCCGCTAACTCTAGCCTGATCGACGACCCCCTAGAGCAGCAGTTCACCCTGCTGTTCAACACCGTCCGCACCATCCGTAACCTGCGGGCCGAAGCGGGCATCAAACCGGGCCTACGCATCGAAACCATCCTAGAAACCGCCAACCCCGAAGAACGGCACATTCTGCAAGCCACCGCCGACTACATCAAAGACCTCGGTAAAATTGAGAACCTAGTGATTGCTGGATCCGCCCCTTCGGCTCCAGACGCTACAACACCCTCGGTAACCGCGACCGCTCCCGTCCTTGATGCAGCGACGGTTGCGGCCATCAACGTCGCTGAAGGCAAGGCCGTCACCCCCGCCCAGGTGGCCGGGGAATTCAAGGAATTCTGGGATACCATTCGGCCCCTGCTAGAGGATCCCCTCCACTACACCAACACTGCCGTCGCCAAAATTCGCCGCCCCGGACGCAGTCTGCTGTGGCTGGTGGGCGGGGTGATTGCCCTCAAGCTCGCCACCAGCGTCATCAGCGCCATCGACAGCACCCCCCTCGTCGGTCGCCTGCTGGAGTTGATCGGCATCTGGGTGACGGGGGTCTTCATCGCCCAAAACCTGCTGACCGCAGGGGATCGCCAGCGCACCTTCCAAAGTATCAACCAATGGCGGCTCAGCGTCTTCGGCACAGAGAAACCCAATGCTCAGACACTCGCTACCGCTGAAAGCGTGACCCCTGAAGCGGTGACTCCAGCGATTACCCCCGTTGCTTTGGGATCCGCCGCCTCAGATGCGGTTGTCCCTGAAGTTGAAGCAGCCCCAGCACCATCGGAACCTACCGAATCCCGTAAGCTGTTTGCTGGCGTTACGGGCACCGTCCAAGTCCTCATTCCCCTAACGGGCATTGTGGATGTGGATGCGCTACGGGCCAAGGTCGAAAAAGATCTGGGCAAGGTGGAGGCCGAAATCAAGTCCCTCTCTGGTCGCCTTAGCAACGCTGGCTTTGTGGATAAAGCCCCCGCCGATGTGGTGCAGGGTGCCCGCGATGCCCTCGCCGAAGCCGAAGCCCAGGCCGCGATTCTCAAATCTCGCTTGGCACTGCTGTAGCGGGTTGTGTTTCTGGTCGTGGCTCAAGCCGTTCAACTTGGCTATGGGCCACGTAGCGCAGATGGGATGTCGTTATCGCTCCCAGCGGTCTAGGGATGGTAGTCTTCTAGCCTGGTGAGGTCTGCGTATTGGCCTGCCGACGGTAGACCTGGAAGCCTCATGGGCGGTGGCGTTGGGCAGATCGTTCCGTTAGGCAGATCGTTCAAAAGCGTCTGCGCTATGGAGGGGTTATGAGCCATTCTCGAAACGAAGATACACCCAGCCATTGGGATCGACCTGGCGAGTGAAGACAGCTTGCTGACGGGAGAAGCATTTTGGTTCGATGCCAACAAAGTCGCCCTTATCCCTGAGGTGCTCGGTGAAGGCAACGACGTCATCCCCTCGAACAAAGACCAGCACGTTGATGCCGTCGCGGCTGTAGATTTCTGTCTCCGACTCCGCATCCCACTCAAAGCCCAGAATTTCTTCGGCTCTTTGGTTGTTCGTATACGGCTCCAACACGCACACCGATTCCCAATCGGCGGGGCCTACGGCTTGGAGGCTGATGGCCTCTGTTTGGCTCCGATTTAACTGGGATTCGATATCGCGGCTGATGTCTTGGATTGGATCAGGGGATCCACAAGCAACGCAGCAAACAATGGGTAACAGCCAGCGCAGGTTCATGGGGCAATCACGACTCATGGAAAAAAACGGCCTGCCGAAAACCCTAACATGGGTTGCTAGGCCAACGCTTGCTTGGCTGCTCCCGATGGCCTAGTGGCGCATTGGTTCGGCCTTTTGGGCATCGGTGTGATGTGACTCGGATGGTGTATTGGGCGGAAGGCGGTCTGTCTCGATACTTCTATAAAAATCTTAGGCCAAAACTTAAGCATCAACTTTAGCCTAGGCAATCACCCCGATGCCGCTAGCCACGGCCTCACCGACGGAGCCACAGATCTTACGTATTGCGACTGATCTGAAAAACACGGGCGACGTGGCTCTTGGGCTCACCTCGGTCAACCGCAGCAACGGCCTTCACTCTTAAATCAACACTGTAGGG
>CAZWNR010000544.1:0-2937 GCA_964635665.1 uncultured bacterium
GGTCGCTAGGGTTTGCTGGGCATCGCCGCCTTCCAGCTCGCCCACGCCCTCGATGCCCAGCAAACCCTAGCGACCCAGGGGCTTCAGGCCGCGCAACAGGCCCTTCAGCAACAACAGGCCCGTCAACAGCAACAGCAACAGCAACGCCCCTAACCATTGCCGCGCCGCCCTAGGTGGGTTGAATTCGCCATGGCCCTCACCTCCCTCACCCAAGGACACCTGAAGCTCCTCGATCTCTGCCCCCGCCGTTTGCAATACACCTACCTGGATCAACTCGCCGCCCCAGAAGACCCGGAAATGCTAGAGCGGCAGCGGTGGGGCACCCGCTTTCACCTCGCCATGCAGCAGCGGGAAATGGGCCTTCCCCTCGATGCGCTGTTGGCCCAAGATCCAGAGCTAGCCAGCGCCATCCGCGCCCTAGAAGAACAGGCCCCCGATTGGTTTGGCCCCACCAGCGACCCCACCGATCCAGAACTCCTCCGCCAGAGCGAACATCGGCGCAGCTTGGCCTGGGGGCCGTACGAACTCACCGTGGTGTACGACCTATTGCGCCTTACCCCCCACGGCGGCCAAATTATTGACTGGAAAACCTATCGTCAGCGCCCCCGCAAACCCCAACTGGCCCAGGATTGGCAAACCCGCCTCTACCTCTATGTGTTGGCAGAAACCACCGACCTCGATCCGGCCCAACTGTCGATGACCTACTGGTTTGTGCCGCCGCCCGCTGGCCCCACCGAGCGAAAAGCGGCTCGCCCTGGATCGGTGACCCTCACCTATTCCCCATCCAAACACCGGGCCACCGCCCGCGACCTGCAACGGCTGATCACCTTCCTTGACGGCCTCCTCGCCACCCAGGCCTTTCCCAAGGTGGATGTGGCAAAAGGCCACTGTTCTCAATGCCCCTTTGCCCTGCGGTGTCAACGCACGGAGGCTCCGGTAGATCCGCTGTTGGCCCCCATTCCGGCCCTGGAAACCATCGTGGAACGTCCCCTCTGACCTTGCTTATGTCTTGGACGGGCCTACGGCGGTACGCCCCTACCGATTTTTGTTGGCATGGTCTTGGAAATGGTTGACGCCAGCACCAAAATCCTGAATCCGCTCAGGGTGGGCTGTTTCAGACCAGGGCTTAGGCTAAGGTAGGAATATTGTGATCCCCTGGGTAGTAACACGCCGCAATGTCAATGCCGTTCCAGCGCCCGCTGCCAATTCTCACCGTTGTTCATCAAGCAACCTCAAACCCTGGCCTCGTTGGGGCCATTTTGGCGGAGATGGGCTATTCCCTGGATATTCGCTGTTTGGCGGTGGGAGATACACTGCCGCCCACCCTAGACCACTACAGTGCGGCCCTGGTGTTTGGTGGCCCCATGAGCGCCAACGACGACCATCTCCCCTTTATCCGTCAAGAACTAGACTGGATTCCCCAGGTGTTGGCCACCCAAAAACCCTACCTGGGCATTTGCCTGGGGGCACAGTTGTTAGCCCGCACCCTGGGGGCTAAGGTGGCTCCCCATCCCGACGGTCTACGGGAAATTGGCTACTATCCCATCATCCCGACCTCGGTGGGGCGATCCGTCTTGCCCCAGCCCATGGTGGTGTATCAGTGGCATCAGGAGGGCTTTGAGGTGCCCCACGGAGCCCATTTGTTGGCCAAGGGATGTGCCTTTCGCCACCAGGCGTTTTGCTACCGACGGGCCTATGGGCTGCAATTTCATCCAGAAATTACCACGGTGATGGTCAACCACTGGACGACGGAGGGAGCCGACCAACTCATCTACCCCGGTGCCCAGGGCCGCGCCCACCACATCAGCCACCATCGCCTCTATCGGCGGTCGGTCGAGCGATGGCTACGCCGCTTCCTCGCCCAGTGGCTGGTCACCCCTACCCAGGCCGAGCAAGTATGGAGCGACTGCCACAGCCACAGCTATGTCCCCCCCATGGCCCAACGGGATGTTTCCCGTGCCTAGGCGATAGCGTTGCAGAATACCGCCGCAAATCTCTGGTTCAGACTATTGTGAAGGGTAGCCCTGTCTAGGGCTGGTGGCAACGAACGTTCGGCGCAGGGCCACCTGCAATATCCCAAAAGCCGACGTAAGACCGATGCAAGACCAAGATGTTCCCCCTGGCATGGCGATCCCCGCTGATGCCGCTTCCTCCACGCTAGATCCTGATGTGTCCCAGCAGCCCTGTACCGAAGCCGCTTCAATTCCAGAGGCAGCGGCCCCGGCGGGGTTTCTAGTCTGCGGATTGGGCAGTTTGGGGCAGCATTGTGTTGTCAACCTCAAAACCTTTGGGGTGCCTGTCTATGCGGTCAACCAAACCCGGCCCCAGCAGTGGGAAACCGCCGATCTGCCTGGGTTGATTGATCATTTAGTGATTGGCGATTGCCGTTCTAGTGAGGTGCTGGAACGGGCGGGGGTGCGCCATTGTCGGGCGGTGTTGCTGGTTACCCAAGATGAGCGGATAAACCTAGAAGCGGCCCTAACCGCACGGGTACTGAACCCCCAGGTACAGTTGGTGATGCGATCTCAACAGCAAAACCTCAACGAGTTAATGGAACAGCAGCTCGAACACTTTGTTGCCTTCGAACCCACCCAACTGGCCGCTCCGGCCTTTGCCCTAGAGGCCATGGGAGACACCCTCCTCGGCTATTTCACCCTAGATGGCCATCGGTTTCAGGTGGTGCGCCAGCAGCTAGGGGTGGGGCATCCCTGGTGTCGCCACCGTCCCCTCCACGAAATCAACAGTCGTCAGCGACGGCTACTCTCCCACACCTCGCCCCATCGAGAAACCCACCCATCCCCCCCCAACAGTCCGTCGGCCTTGTTTTATCGCTGGCAACCCGATAACCTGCTCCAGGTTGGCGATGAGGTGATTGTGCTGGAATGCGATGCCCCCCCTATCCAGTCGGCGACCCCCATCCCGAGGGGGGTGGCACGA
>CAZWNR010000545.1:0-2928 GCA_964635665.1 uncultured bacterium
CACATAGCCCACCGAAGAATCAAAGTCTTGCACCAGGGGCGGCATGATGGGCTGTACCACCCCCACCGTGTAGGACAGCAGAAAAAACGTTAGGCCCAGGCCGATGGGGCCACCCCACTGATTTAAAAAGGATGATTTTGGGTTCATGGTGCGGATGGGCTTCCCCATTGCCGATAGAGGTATCCGTTGACTGTACCCGTCACTTTACCCGTCCCGCCGCAACCTGACCAGAGGCTAAGGAAAACCCCGAAAGTCCGGACTGGATCTGCACCTCCCAGGAAAAACCTAGGTATACTTTGCCAGCAGAGGGGTATGTCGCAGGGGTTGGGGGAAGGTACCGTTGGCCCCCCATGCGTTCACCCTAGCCAGCGTGGGGAGGAAACTGAGGTGTTAAGTCTAGTCCTACTGTCGTCGTTGCTCGGTCGCCCTGCCCTTGAGGTGCCCCTATTCCCTGCGGTTCTAGAAGGGGGAGCGTCTTCTGGGGTTGGCATGTCTCAGCCCTCCACCTTGGCCCAGCCCAGCCCCGAGACCTTAGCCCAGGCGGCCCCTCGGGACTACCGGGTACCGGCCCTCCAGCCCGATTTCACGGGCAGTCTGTGGGTGGGATCTTGGAATGGTCTCGTGCGCATCCACCCCGAAACCGGAGCCATTGAGCAGCGGGTGGCCATCCCAGGCCGCACCCTAGAGGCTCTCACCCAGGATCGGGTGGGGCGCATTTGGGTGGGCACCGCCACGGGGCTGGTACGGGTCGATCCACGCACCAACGACATCACCGCCCAAAACTTTACGCTGCCCTCCAACCGGGTGCTGTCGCTGCTGATCGATCACCGAGGCTTTTTGTGGGCGGGCACCGACCGAGGATTGGCCATGGTCAGCCCCGACCGTGGCTTTCTGATGACCACCCTGCAAACCCTGGACGGCGTCAGCGCCAATGCCCTCAGCCTAGACGGCAACAATCACCTCTGGGTGGGCACCCTAGATGGCCTGGTGCAGATCAACACCGCCAACGCCTTCCCCATGGGGCGAGTGAGCAACCTGCCGGGGGGGGCGGTGCAGACCCTGGCCCTAGGGCCGAGGGGAAACCTCTGGGTGGGCACGCCAGCGGGGCTATTTTTGGTGGATCCGGTGCGCCGGGAACTGGTGCGTTCCGTGGCGGCCATGCGGGATAAAAACGTTCAGGCCATTGGCTTTGACAGCAACCGCAACGTGTGGGTGGGCACCACCGAAGGTCTATTTCACCTCAGGGCCGACAGCGGCGAACTGTTGGGCCAGGTGCCCCTGCTGCCCTCTAGTCAAATTCTCTCCGTTGCGCCGGGGGTTGGCAATAAGGTTTGGGTAGGCACCAGTGAGGGGTTAGGCTGGGTAAGCCAACTCACCGGAGAGGGTAACCCACACTGGGGGTTGGTCAGTCCCCAAGTCCTAGAGGCACAGCGTTAGATCAATGTCCGTAGATCCTGAAATCTCTCCCCTCCTCTACCACCTCTGCATCGACCTGCTGGATAGCGACCCGCCGATTTGGCGCAGCCTTTGGGTACGTGCCGATACCCCCTTGGTAGACCTGCCCAGGCTGTTGGCGGCGGCAATGGGTTGGTCGGGGCAAGCGGAAACCCAGCTTAAAGCCCAATCCACCACGGATTTAGGTTCCCAGCCTGAAACGGCAGATCCCCCCCTGTCGGCCATCCTTCGTCGCCAGGGCGACAGCCTGCGCTACACCTACGCCCCCAGCCTCGGCTGGCTACATCGGGTGACCCTAGCCGCCATAGAACCCGCCCCCAATGAGGACTTTGTACCCCACTGCATCGCCGGAGAACGGCACTGTCCGCCCGAATTCTGTGCGGGCGTCTGGGGCTACGAAGACCTCCTCGACCGCCTCAACGACCCCGAAGACCCCGACTACCAAGATCTGTGGGAGCAGGTAGGCTACGACTTCGACCCTGAAAAATTTGACCTAGAAGCCGCGAACCGACGCCTGCAGGCTGTACAGGACACCCCAGAGAGCGCTTAATTGGGTCATTCAGAGGCCGGGGTAACCCTAAGTTTTCCCCAGGCCCTCCTCACCTAGACAAGATTCCCGTAGGATGGGAGAGTCTCGCGAGGGATGGGCGGCCTAGGTGCTGTGGAAAGACTCTCAACGGCCATCGGTTCGGTTAAAGCAGGACTACAACACAGATCGGTTATGGCAGACAATTTTGAGATTTTTGATCGCGACATTTCCACAGAGTTATTAGATCGCTACCTCCAGGCTGAGGTAATTGCCTGCGACACCGAAACCATGGGCCTCCTGCCCCAACGAGATCGCCTCTGTCTGGTGCAGCTTAGCGATCCGGAGGGCTATGTTTCTGTGGTGCGCGTTGCCCTCGGCCAAACCGCCGCCCCCAACCTCAAGCAACTGCTAGAGGCCAATCACATCCTCAAATTGTTCCACTTTGCCCGGTTTGATTTGGCCACCCTGCGCTACCACCTCGGCATTGCGGTCACCCCCGTTTTTTGCACCAAAATTGCCAGCAAACTAGGCCGCACCTACAGCCCCAAACATGGCTTAAAAGATGTGGTGAAGGAACTAGAAGGCACCGAACTCGACAAAACCGCCCAAAGTTCTGACTGGGGCGATGCCATGAATCTCTCGGAAGACCAACTGCGCTACGCCGCCAACGATGTGCGCTACCTGCACAGCATTCACCACAGCCTAGAGGCCATGCTAAAGCGAGAAGGCCGCTGGGAATTAGCCCAAGATTGTTTCCGCTGCCTACCCACCTTTGTCAGCCTCGATTTGCTGCAATACAACAACCTCTTTGAACACTAACCCCTACAGCCGACTAACCTCAGAGGGCGTTTGAAAAGGGTTGCCTCAGGTGCATTTGATCGTTAAATCGGTGTAACTACTCAGGCTGTGGGAGGAGTGATTGAGGATTGCCGGAGAACAAGTTC
>CAZWNR010000546.1:0-2903 GCA_964635665.1 uncultured bacterium
GATTTTAATGAAATTGTATGTGGGCTTAACAGCATTATCGACACACTTACTGGGCGACGTCCAAGGCGGTTGCGCACGGGCTGGAGGGCTTTGGCTAGGGCAATGATGTTGTCGGTAATGGCCTTGGTCGGTGGGATGCGGGTGGCGTCGCGGGTGGCCTCGCCCCAGGTAAAACTGCCCCCCGGAATAATCGGTTGGTCGGTATAAAAGGTGGATTCATACCCCGGCAGGCGGAAGGGCCGTCCAGTATATTGCGGCGGTGGCGGTGGCGGCGGTGGAGGCGGTGCGACTGGGCGAGGATAGACGACTCGCCCTCCCTGTTCTACCTGGGCATGGCCGTCAAAGACGTACCAGGTATTGAAGCCCGCAAGATCATCCTTGACATACTTAAACGTGAACCGAATGTGGCCATTGAAACTACCCTGGGCATCGGCAAAGGCATAGCCTGCAATCACAAAGGTGCTGCCCTGGGTAACGGTCACCATCTCCTCAGCGGCGAGCTGGCTAGATTGCAAGGGTCGTCGTTTGAAGGGGGTGGTGCGGTTTACCCGCAGGATGAAGGCATCGGGGTCTTCGCGGGGGTAGACCACATCGCCATCGAAGGTGACAAAGGCATGGGGGGTGAAGGCAAACCAGGTACTGCGCCCTTGGATAAAATCCTGCTGGTCGCGGATAGCAAATTTGATGTGCTGATTAAAGTTGCCCTGGGAGTCGCTAAAGGCGTAGGAGTGGAGGTTAAGGCTCTTTCCCCGCTGAATCTCTACCCGTTCGTTAGGTGGCAGCAGGGTAGAGTCGAGGGGTCGCCGCTTGAGTACTGTGTCGCGGTTAATCCACAGTACGGGCATACTTTCCTGATCCTCTAGGGGATAGAGAATTGTGCCATCGGCTTCCACCTGGGCGTCTAAGCTGGAGACAAACCAGGTATTTAGGCCGTTGATGGTGCGATCTTTCAGGGCAAATTTGATATGGCCGTTAAAGGAGCCATTGATGTCGGCGTAGGCGTAGGAATGGAGGGGGTAGGTGCTGCCTGACGCAATGGCCACCTGTTCGTTCGGTTGTAGGGAATCCGCTGGTTCTGGCCGCAGCTTAAACACCGTGGCCCGATTCACGCGCAAAACCTGATTACTCATCGCGATGCCCTGGAGAATGCTGGGATGGGGATGCGCAAGGGTTGCCCTGCCCTGTACAGTTTATTGTAGGGGGCAGTGGCTCGCTTGTCCCACGGTATTGCCCTATCGCTGGCGTTTAGCAGCATCAATATCGACAGATGGGCTTTGGGTATCCATCCACCTGGGGAAATGGCAAATGCCCACGGAAAACAGCAGACAGAAGCCCATCTACAGGCCGCGAAGGATGGCCTGGTAGGCGGCGGCATCGGTACCCACCCCAGCGTTGGCCGCAAAGGTGCCTTCGCTGTGCATGGCCTGGAGGTTGTTAACCCGGTTGCCGGGGTTGGGGTGGCTGCTGAGAAACTCCGGCGGGTTGCCGCCTCGGCGTTCTAGGGTTTGCATAAAGCTGATGAACCCGGTGGTGTCGTAGCCCGCTCGTCCTAGGTTGACAAAGCCCCGCCGGTCGGCGTCGTACTCGGCCTCGCGGCTGTTGGGCAGATCTAAAGCCAACTGCATCCCCAGGTTAACGAGGGCATCTTGGCGCACTTCCAAGGCTCCGGCAATGCCGTTGGCCAGGGCCGCCTGCTGCATCCGGTTGATCACATGGCGACCGGTAATGTGGCCAATTTCGTGGGCCATCACCCCGGCCAGTTCGGCCTCGTTGGCGGCGGCCCGCATCAGCCCCGTTTGGATATAGACAAAGCCCCCCGTGGTGGCAAAGGCGTTGATATCGTTATCGGCCACCACTTGGAAGGTGTAGGGCAAGTTGGGCCGATCACTGGTAGCCGCAAGGCGTTGACCCAGGGCATTGACATACTCGTTAATGGCTGGGTTGCCCTGGTAAATCCGCACCCCCTGGGCTTTTAACTGCTGGTCAATCTGCCTGCCCAGGGCGATCTCATCCTGCTCCGATAGATTGCTGAGCTGAATATAGCGAATGCCCTGGAACAGCAGATCTAGCAATCCCGCCTGGGAGGCCGTTGGGGTGGCCAAGCCAAGGCTTACGGCCAACACCAGGGCCATCGCAGCGTAGAGACCCCGTCGATATAGGTGACGCACAAGGGTGCGTGAAACGGTGGTGAGTCGTATAAACATGGGAAGTTTGCCCTATCAACGTACTGTCAGAATGCCCACTTCCCCACCCAGACGTACTAGTTAACACAGAAGTGCCTGCCTATGCTTCAATGGTATCGGCTTGGCCCACGGGCCGTAGCGCTGGTCACCATCCTGATTCTTGGCCCAGAGGGGTATCCATCGGCATGACAATCATCGACTCCAAAGGACGCCTGTTTGGCAAGGTTAGCCTTCTTGATGTGGGGGCAGCTTTAATTATTTTGATGGTGCTGGGCGGCATTTTTCTCTACCCCGGCACTTCGGGTTCGGTGGCCCAGGTGGGCGCAACCATGAAGCCCGTGGAGGTCGATGTGATGGTGCGGGGGCTGTCTTCCTCTGACCCTGATCAGCTTTTTAATGACATCCAAAATGCTGGAACGGTCAACATTATTATCCGCAACCAGCCCTACGGCCAGGTCAATGTTAAATCTGTCGAGCGGTTGCCTCGGTCTACGGCGGTGCCCCAGCCCGATGGCAGCGTTATTGCCCTACCCGACCCTCGTCCAGAGCTAAACTACACCATCGATATGATGATTACCCTGGTGGGAGAAGCCCAAATTACCGATACAGGGCCCGTCTTTGGCAACAGTAAGGTGAAGGTGGGCACCCCCATCGAGCTAGATGGCGATCTTTACAATTTCAATACCAGCACCGTGGGTGTGCGGGTTTTAGACAACCCAT
>CAZWNR010000547.1:0-2899 GCA_964635665.1 uncultured bacterium
GCCGCCGTCATCGAGACCGGAGACTGATAGCCCGCCCCTTCATTAATAAAGGCAATGCGGGGGGCGTAGTTATAGGGCAGATACAAATCGCTGCTGTCGATCAGCCAGAGATTGCTGTCTGCAAGGTTAATAGAAACCCGCTCCTGGGTGCCTAGGTTGGAATATTTAGTTAGGTCAAACCAGCTAGAACCGGGTACATAGCTTTGGATAGGGCCGACGGATAGAGACATAGGTGGATGGTGGGGTGAAGGGTGAAGGGTGATGGGGGGACGAGGTCGTAGGGTGGGCACTGCCCACCAGCTTTAATTCATTGAGACTGAAGCCTTAATTCAACGATCTGGTCTTAAGGCTGAGCCACAGGTCGGCGACGATGCCACCAGCCACTGCGGCGCACGATGACAATGGCCCCAAGGGTGAGTAGCCCCAGGCTGGTGTGGAGTTCAAGGGGAACGGGTTTCACTTCTCCAGGGAGGTCTGGGATGCTGTCCAATCCTCCCGTGGTTGGGGTGCCAGAACCACCGCCCTCCCCGGTGCCAACACCACCTCCCCCATCGGTAATTACGGGACCGTTAGGTCCGGTGCTGGGTAAGCTCAGTGAGCCCGTGGCCCCGGTCACCGATGTTGGGGTATCGGAGCCAGAGGTTATCCCTAAAGTAGTCAGGGTCGTCGGGTTCAGACCACCGCCGTTAGCAATCAGCGTAGCGCTGCTCTGGGTGCCGCCCTGCACGTCTAGGAGGGGTGAACCGTCGCTGAGCCGTAGGGCAGAGCCATTGGTGTATAAAACACTGTCGGCGGTCGGGGTGCTGCCGTAGATCGTAATATCGCCCGTGGTCGAGGCCATGGCGGTCGAGGCCATCGGGGCCAGGTAGCCCTCAGGATCCGTCGTCGCGCTAGCGGAATACAGGGTCAGCAGGCTTAGATCGTCAGTACTACTTTGCTTTAGGGCCGTGCTGTCCACCAGCCAGAGATTGCTGTCTGACAGGCTGAGGGACTCTCGCTCCTTGGTTCCTAGATCGCCGTACTGGGTTTGCTCAAACTCGGTGGAGCCGGGAACGTAGGTTTCAATGGTGCCAACGGATAGGGTCATGGGTGAGGTGATGGAGTAATGGGGTGATGAGGACGATCCTGTAGGGTGGGCACTGCCCACCAGCCTTAATTCATGGTGATTTGACGTTCCCCGTAGGGCTAGACATCCTTAAAGCCTGTGCCTAAACTTGCACCGCTCCAGCCCGTGGTGAGCCAAAGCCAGGAGCGTAGGACATCGCGGCAGATGCGGAGGGGCGATTCGGCTGGGTTCAGGGAAGGGGCGATAACGGGGGTAAAGGCGATGCGGTAGCTGCCGAGGATGACGGTGGCAATGGCGCGGGCACGGGGCATGTGGTAATCGGAGGTGATCAGGTAGAGGTGATGCACATGGTTTTGTTGGAGGGTTTTCACCAGGGTGGTGAAGTTGGTAACGGTATCGACGGCCTGGTAGTCGAGGGTGACGCGATCCCGGCTCACCCCCAGCGCGTCAAAAATGGGATAGGCCTGATCTGGCCCTAATCCGGAGGATGACCACACCCGTAAGCTAGGGTGCAACCTGGCCCATCGAGCTGCCGTGGCTTCTCGGTGGGGATGCCCACCCAAGACTAGAATGCTGTCGGGTTCGGGCCACAGCGCATGGGCCAAAGCCAGGTTGATCGGGCCATATAGGATCAACACCCCCAGGCTGCCCAGCACGACCCGTCGCAGAAATGGCTGCCAGCGACGGCTCCGCAGACTTCTCTGGCGATGGGTAGGGTGGCTGGATACAAACATGCAGAAATTCCATAACAACAACCAAGCCTGTCCCTAATCTGCCGGGGGCATGATTGCGATCCTATTTGCCCTCTTACCCAAATAACGCAAACCAGAACGCACACATGCCGTCGCTAGATTGCGCTTATCTGCTATGAGGGCATATTGATGGCTTCTTCTTCCAGAATGAATTCGTTTCGGGCCGATCCACCGACCTATGAGGATTCCTCCCCCCTTAACCCATCGGATACCGTCAGTCAGACCATCACGATGGGACATCTCCTGCGGCTGGCCCGAGTCGTCGGGTATGGCCTGCTGCTGTTGTCCTTTGTCGATTTTCTGTATGTGCTGATTCCCGCCGACTTTATGGATCCGGTTTGGGAATATCAGTTTACCGGTGACTTGGTCAAATTGGTTCCAGTGCCCCTGTTGGCCCTAGTTCTGGCGTTTTGGGGCGATAACGTCGAACGGCAGGATGTGGAATGGCCTATCCTCAAGTTCCTGTCCTGGTTGACGCTGTTCTTCAGCATCACGCTGTTTCTGCTCATTCCCCTGACTGCCGCCAACACCCTGCGGATTCACCGCTTCAACAACGAGCAAATCAGTACCCAGGTGAATCAGCAGCGCCAGCAGATTGAAGCAACCCGTGCCCAGCTCGAACAAGCAACGCCTCAGCAGTTGCAAAGCCTAGTGCTAACCCCCGATGCCCAAGGCCAACTGCCCACCGCCCCGGCCAATCCCGAAGATGCCCGCGCCCAAATTTTAGACAACCTCAACCAGGCAAAGGAACAGGCCGCTGCCCAGGCTAATCAGGCCCGCGCCAATGTGAAGCAAAACCTGATTAAAAACAGCTTGAAGCTGATCGCAGAAAGTTCTTTAGGCAGCTTTTTGTTCCTCTACGCTTGGCTGGTGAGCCACTGGGCAAGGCGGGGTAAGGGCACCCTTACGGCAACCGACGCCAGCGAACCCCAAGTCAACCCCGCAACCGCCTTTGGTCGTCGGGTAGGACGCATGGTGGGGCGCAAACCCAAACGTATGAAGCACCGCATTCGGTAGAGCCATCTAGTCTCCCCTTCACCCTTCACGCTCCCCCCTTCACCCTTCACCCCCTCCAATGACA
>CAZWNR010000548.1:0-2893 GCA_964635665.1 uncultured bacterium
ATGGGGGCACGACCGATTGAGTTGCTAAACTCCATGCGGTTTGGCGATTTGGCCGATAGCCGTACTCGGCGGCTGTGCCAGGGTGTGGTGGCGGGCATTTCCCACTATGGCAACTGCTTTGGCGTGCCCACGGTGGGCGGCGAGGTCTATTTTGACTCCGCCTACAACGGCAACCCCCTGGTGAATGCCATGGCCATTGGCATCATGGAAACGCCGGATATTGTGAAATCCGGGGCGGCGGGGCTGGGCAATCCCGTCCTCTATGTGGGTTCCACCACCGGGCGCGATGGCATGGGCGGGGCCAGCTTTGCCAGTGCCGAACTCACCGACGAATCCGAGGCCGATCGTCCGGCGGTGCAGGTGGGCGATCCGTTTTTGGAAAAATCTTTGGTGGAAGCCTGTTTGGAAGCCTTCAAAACCGGGGCCATCGTGGCGGCCCAGGACATGGGCGCGGCGGGGATCACCTGCTCTACCTCCGAAATGGCGGCCAAGGGCGGCGTCGGCATCGAGCTAGACCTCGACCTCATCCCCGTGCGCGAAACGGGCATGGTGCCCTACGAATATCTACTCTCGGAATCCCAGGAGCGGATGCTGTTTGTGGTGGCGGCAGGTCGCGAAGCCGAGGTAATCGAGGTCTTCGAGCGCTGGGGGCTCCATGCGGTTGTCGCCGGGACGGTAATCGAAGAACCCATCGTGCGGATTCTGTTTAAGGGCGAGGTTGCTGCCGAAATTCCGGCCCTGGCCCTGGCGGAAAATACACCCATCTACCACCGCGATCTGTTACCCGAACCGCCCGCCTATGCCCAAGCCGCCTGGGCCTGGAGCGAAGCCAGCCTTCCCGCCGCCGCCGCCTCAGGGCTAGCCAAGGAGACGGGATCAACCGCTTGGACGGTGATCCTCCATCAACTTTTGGGCCAGCCCACGATTGCCTCGAAGCAGTGGGTCTACCGCCAGTACGACCACCAGGTGCAAAACAACACCGTGCAATGCCCCGGCCAAGGCGATGCAGCGGTGATTCGGCTGCGTCCGTTAGAATCTGTGCCCGGTTATCAATCCGGTACGGTGGTGCGAGGGCTGGCCGCCACCGTGGACTGCAACGCCCGCTATGTGTACCTCAACCCCTACGAAGGGGCCAAGGCCGCCGTCGCCGAAGCCGCCCGTAACCTAAGCTGTGTGGGCGCTTTGCCGTTAGCGGTGACCGATAATCTCAACTTTGGTAGCCCCGAAAAACCCATCGGCTACTGGCAACTGGCGGAAGCCTGCCGGGGCTTGGCCGATGCCTGCCGCGAGTTTGAAACCCCCGTCACTGGGGGCAACGTGTCGCTCTATAACGAAACCGTGGACAGCGAGGGCAACCCCCAGCCCATCTACCCAACCCCAGTTGTGGGCATGGTGGGGCTAATTGACGACCTGCAATTCACCTGTGGCCAGGGCTGGCAAGCGGCGGGCGACCGCATCTATCTATTAGGCGTCACCCTCGAAAATACGGCCATCGCCACCGCCAACGACCGTCCCCTCGTCACCTTGGGCGGGTCGGAATACCTGATGGTGGTGCAGGGGCAAGCCACCGGACATCCCCCTGTTGTTGATATGGCCCTAGAAAAACGGGTACAGGCTGCTTGTCGCCACGGCATTGCCCAAGGCTGGGTGCGCTCTGCCCACGATTCCGCTGAAGGTGGTTTGGCGGTGGCCTTGGCAGAATCCTGCATTAGCGGACGACTGGGGGCAGCGGTGACATTGCCCTTGGGTTCCACGCAAACTGACCTGCGCTGGGATCGAGCACTGTTTGGTGAAGGTGGTGCCCGAATCGTCGTATCCGTTAGCCCTGAACACCAAGCGGCCTGGGAAGCCTACCTGACCGAGAACCTGGCGGGCCACTGGCAACCCCTTGGCACCGTCCAGGGTGACACGTTAACCCTCACCACCCAAGACGGCAAACCCCTAATCGCCGACACCGTGGCCCAACTAGCGGACATTTGGAGTAGTGCCATCGCCGAACGCCTAGCCGCTTAGCCATTGCCCTAGCCGGATCCCAGGGTTCTTTGGCCTATCGGTGGCGCTACGGCCTAGCCTCAGCCAGAACCCTGGGATCTGGATCAGCGGGACAGCCTCTCGAAGCGGCACTTCAGGCGTATCGCGATACCCTTTGGCGAGGATCGGGTAAACCATGATGAGAAGTCGCCTCAGGTCTGATGAAAACCGATAAGCTCTACTACCAAATTTTCCTGGCCCAGCCCGCTCTCCTGGCAGAGTTGATCCCTGGGCTACCCGCCGATTGCCAGTTTGAATACGTCGCGCCCGTGGTAAAGGAAAGCGAGTTTCGCCTTGATGGGTTGCTGATGCCGCTGACCGCTGACCCTGAGGTGCCCGTGATTTTCATCGAGGCCCAAATGCAGGCCGACCCACGATTCTATGGGCGCTACTTCGCGGAAACTCACCTCTATCTATACCAGTACCAGATTGAACGTCCGTGGCAGGGGTTGCTGATTCTGCGTTCCCAGCAACAAAACCTGGGCTGCGAGGTGCCCTATGCAACATTGCTCAACCACCAAGTGCAGCGGCTCTACCTGAACGATCTGCGGGAAGCCACGGACTTACCCCTATCCTTGGCGCTGCTGCGATTGATCGTGCTGCCGGACGAGTCCTTAGCTGATGCCGCTCAACAAGTCCTTGAACAAGCTAAAGGCCAAGGGGAACTCGCGTTTCAGTCCATCCTCGATAGCCTGGAAGCTATACTAATCAACAGATTTCCCCAATTTACCACCCAGGAGATTCTGGCCATGCTGGATTTAACCATTGCGGATATTCGGCAAACCCGCTTCTACCAGGAGGTCTTCCAAGAAGGCCGTGAAGAAGGCCGTGAAGAAGGCCGTGAAGAAGGCCGTGAAGAGGG
>CAZWNR010000549.1:0-2886 GCA_964635665.1 uncultured bacterium
CCCTGTTGGATCAGTATGACTGGGGACTCGTCTCAGGAGCGGGCCACAATGGGCTTCCCCTGGTGACGCTGCGCCTAAGCCACCGCATTTCCCTGGATGATCCAGCGCTCCTGGATTTGGCCGAGCAGGCGGAGCAAACCTGGGGGCCCGTAGATTTTGCCCTATTTTCGGGGGAAACCAATGAACCTCTGCGGGTGCTCAGCCAAACCCTGCTGGATCAGCGCTGGCGCTGGCGGCAGTCCCAGACTTAAAGACCGCCTTATCGCCAAAGCCAAACCAAGGCCGAATGCCGTACCCCCGGTTCCCACCCCGTCTAATGTGGCCTGAACGGCGGCTTTCCGCCTGGCCTGGCGCTGGGCCTAATCTCCCCATGCCGGAAGGCCATCGATGCTGAGGCGATTTTTTTGCTGGCGGTATGCCTCCAGGGCTGTGGCCCCTTTCTTTTCGGCCCAGGGATCTAGCAGGTCGCGATCCCCTTGGTAGGCCATCAGCGGTACCCCATAGCCACAGGAACTACTCACCCGCGTGACCGTGATGCGCACAATAGAACGGGTGCCTGGGCTGGGGGGAAAGTGGGCCGCCATACCCTCAAATTCGGCATCCTGAGCCGTAAAGACCTGCCCCTGACCATGAAGGCGCACAATTTGGGGTGGCCCCTCAAAGGCACAAAACATGAGCACGATGCGACCATTTTCGCGCAGGTGGGCCAGGGTTTCGGCTCCGCTGCCCGTGAGATCTTGGTAAGCAACGGTGTGGGCATCGAGGATGCGAAAACAATCCCCGCCCTTGGGAGAACAGTTGACATGGCCCTCGGCGGCGAGGGGGGCCGTTGCCACAAAAAAGAGGCGCTGTTGGCCCATCCACTGCCCCAAGGCGGGGGTAATTTCTGGGTATTGCTGACCCATCGCCTCACTCCACGGCAAAACAACATACCATCGAAGGCCAGATGCAGAACCGACCCAGTAACCGGTTGTTCCGATTACTTCGACCGAGTTCTGCTAACGCGGCCTGGTTAGAATCAACCTACCTAAACAGAACCCAGCTACTTGGACGCTGGCCCATTCAGGGTAGAAGAACTGGGGGACGGGGGGCGATAGGGGTCAGTATCCGTAGCTGCCGCTGGGCTCTCAATTTGAGTGCCGCCACTGGCGACGGCAAGCTCAGGAACCTTGGGGGCCAACTGTTCCCGGTAGTCTAGCCCTAACACCTCGCTGTAGAGCTTGATGTATTCCACGGCAGACTTATCCCAGCTAAAGTCTTGGCCCATCGCCCGCTGTTGCAGTTCGCGCCACGCGTCTTTATAGCGATACCCTTCCCAGGCCCGAATCAGGCAGGTAAACAGGTCGAGGGGTTCATAGCGGTCGAAGCAGTAGCCCGTTCCGGCGTGGTTGGCGGGGTCGTGGTGTTGGACGGTATCCACTAGGCCACCCGTGCGTCGCACGACGGGAATACAGCCGTAGCGCATGGCAATCATCTGGCTGATGCCACAGGGCTCAAAGCGGGAGGGCATCAAGAAGGCATCCGACCCAGCGTAGATGCGGCGACCAATTCCTTCGCTGTAGAGCAGGTAGGTGGCCATGCGACCCCGGTAGCGGCTGGCCATTTGCCAGAGCTGAGTTTCGTAGTAGCGATCCCCGGTGCCCAGCACGATGATTTGGGAATCCGTATAGGAGAGGAATCGATCCAGAATTTGCAGAATCAAATCCAGCCCCTTTTGCTCCACCAAACGCCCCACCAAACCGATCAGAAACGCTTGGGAATTCACCTCCAGGCCCAGTTCCTCCTGGATAGTGATTTTGTTGATGCGCCGTTGATCAAGGGTGTCGGCGGTGAAGGGCTTGGCGATGTAGCGGTCGGTAGCGGGGTTAAAGGAGTCCGTATCAATACCATTGAGCAGGCCACTGAGCTTGCCCTTTTCGAAGGACAACAGCCCATCCAGCTGTTCGCCGTACTCGGGGGTTTGAATTTGGGCCGCGTAGGTGGGAGACACGGTATTCACCTTGTTGGCAAACTGAATCGCCGCCGCCATGGTGTTGTGGCTTTGCATGTACCAGGGGCACCAGGTCATCTGTTCGAGTTGCCAGCGCCAGGGGCCTTGGTAGGCCAGGTTGTGGATGGTGAAGACGGTCTGGATGTGGGGGGTTTCGTGCATCCACACCGGAATCATACCCGTGTGCCAGTCGTGGCAATGGATGATGTCAGGGCTCCAGTAGTTCCAGGCGAACTCAGCGGCCCCGTTAGAAAAGAAAGTGAACCGCCAAAATTCGTCATCCCCAAAGTAAACCCGACGGGGATCAAAGGCGGGGTGGCCAAATAGGTAGAGGGGAACGTCTGACTCCGGGAAGGTGGTTTCGTAAACCTCGAAGTCGTTGAACATGGCGGTGCCTTTCCAGATGGACTTCTTGGGAATGTCCACCTTGTCGGGCATGAAGCCGTAGTAGGGCATGAAGATCCGCACATCATGCCCCATCTTGCGGAGCACTTTGGGGAGGGAACCCACCACATCCCCCATGCCGCCAACCTTCGCTAGGGGCGCTGCCTCCGCTGCCACAAAAAGAATTTTCATATCGCCCCACTTTTGCCGAAATCACTGCACAAATCCTAGGTTCCAGTCTACGGGGGTGTGGCGGTTATGCCTAGACTTTAGGGCTGATTTTCGGATCTCCGTGGGGCATCCATCTCCTAGGGAACCGCAATAATAGGAGGCATCGCGCTTTGGCCTCCGCTATGACCACCCTCACCCTGGCCCTGCGTTCCGTCATTCACCTTAGCCACGAACAGTTTGAGCAAATTGCCCTGGCCAATCCTGACCCGCGCCTCGCACTCACCGCCGATGGAGAACTTGTCCCCAGGCTTCCATTGGAGAAAACACGAGTCGCCCCAATA
>CAZWNR010000550.1:0-2878 GCA_964635665.1 uncultured bacterium
CCCGTTCTGGCAAACCTGCTTGGGTGATCAGGGCCTCAATTTCTGGCAAATGACGGGTGCCATGGCCATGATCGTGATCGACCGGAGCAGCAGAGGGTTGCTCAGGACTGGGGACACCGTAGCTGTAGCTGTTCTGATCGCTAGGATGACCGTGGCCATGGGTGGAACCGTGGCTGTGGGAAAAGCCCTGACTATGGGCAACAGCATGGCTATGGGCATAGCTATGGCGACTGTGGTGGCCGTGGGCGGAACTATGGGCGGAACCATGGCTGTGGGTCGAATGTTCTTGTCCGTGGCTGTGGTGATGGCTGTGGGCAGAACTATGGGTGGGTTCCCCAACGGATTCTCTGGCCAGGGCGTCCTTGAGATCAACGTTGGCCTTGAGGGCACGGAGACCTTGGCGCAGCACGGGGGCTGTCGATAGCTGAAATTCGTCCCCCAGCCCCAGGCGACCCAACTGGGTTTGCAGGTACGTTAGGGGCACCCCGGCATCCAGAACGGCTCCAAGGCACATATCACCGGAAATACCCGATGGGCAGTCGAGGTAGGCTATCGTTTTCATACAAATGTGCTGTGCTGTGCCAGAGTTCTTCCAAAATAGGGGAGCCGCCGCTGGATAACTCACCCAAGCTGTCCTAGGGTTGGCTTGGTGGGTAATATCCTGCCCCAATCGGCACTGTTCGGGAGATTTGAGGAGGCAACCCCATGACCACGCTGTATCGACTACATCCCGAAACCCCACAATCTCGCAAGGTGGAAACCATCGTGGAAGCCCTGCGCCAAGGGGCCATTGCCCTCTACCCCACAGACACAGTCTACGCCATTGGCTGCGACCTCAATCATCGGGGGGCGGTGCAGCGGGTGCGCCAGCTCAAGCAGATCGCCAACGACAAACCCCTCACATTTCTCTGTTCCTCCCTCTCCAACATTGCCGACTATGCCGTTGTGAATGACAGTGCCTACCGCATCATTCGCCGCCTTATTCCGGGACCCTTTACCTTTTTGCTACCCGCCACCAAGCAGGTGCCCCGCCTGGTGATGAATCCCAAACGCCGCACCACTGGGATTCGGGTGCCCAACAGCCCCATTTGTCTAGCTTTGATTGAGGCCCTAGAGCATCCCATCATTTCTACGTCGGCCCTAAGCGTGGTGCCTCAGCCTGCGGCCAAATCCAAACCTCGTCACATCGATAAAGTAGAGGTGTTTGATGCCCTAGAAAAATTGGTGGATATTATCATCGATGACGATCAACCTATGACCTACGAGGTTTCTACCATCATTGATGTGATTGACGATGAGCCCACCATCATCCGCAAAGGTCTAGGCTGGGAAACTGCCTGCGACTGGGGTGCCCAGTTGACCTCTGCCTAGGGTTTGCCCCCTCGCAAACGGGCCTGATCGCAAATCCTGCTTAGCGATTCCCAATTTCCCGTCAATGCCTTGCGGCTTATTCCATTGATCGGGGTGTCGCCAAACAGAGCATTAGATTCGCGTAGGCGGTTCCACAACCTTGGCCCAAAGCAAAACCCCGGTTTTTTAAAAACCGAGGTTCTAGAGCCCTGGAATCAACCGTTAGGCATCGGTGTCGTCTAGCACTTCGATGGTGACGGGGGCCGTAGGGGCGGCGGTGGCGGCGGGTTCAGTCAGACGATCTAAGCCCAAGGCCACCACCCGGCGCAGCCCCCACACAAAGGGCTGGAACAATCGATAGCGGGCACCATATTCAGTTGTCATATCCGCATCAAAGCGTTCTAGTTGGGTATCAAGCCGAGTTAGGAGGGCTTGTCCCCAGTCGGTTTTGCGGGTCTTGACCAGGTTGATCACCGTGGCAAAAAGCTCAGCCCAGGTAGGGGCACTGGTTTCGGTTTGGACGGGAACGGGCACCACAGCCTGGACTTCGGTATTGGCTTCAAGGGCTTCTGAAGCTACGGTGGCTGTGGATTCGGTCGTTGGCGTTTCGGTAGCGGCGTCTGGGGTGTGCAGCTGGGCTATCATCTCCGCTAGGGATTGGCGGCCTAGGGTTTCTAGCTCGCTGGATCCACCCTTGATTTCCGAAAAGGCTTCGGTGGCGGCTTGGGCCACGATGGTGCGCAGGCGGCTGACGCGATGGCCGCTTTCTTGTTGGGCTTTTTTCCAGTCGGCTTTCACTTTCTCAGATACGGCGGTAGCCATGGGGCATCTCCTTAGAACAGCGGTAGAGGGCAATAAAGATTTCAACAAACGGGCCAAACCAACGGGTCAGGCCAACGCCGAAATGGTGATGGCCAAAAGACCCAATGTCCAAACGATCTAACGGTCAGGGTAGAGGCGAGATGTTCCCGCCTTCCAGATCTCATCTAACGGGGCACCACCATCGAATTGACATCAATCACAGTGGTCTGGGGATCCTCAATCTTGGCGTCCCCGGTGTTGAAGGTTGCGGCTTGGGCGGCGCGGCGCAGATTGCGTTTGCGATCTATCAAAAGCTGAGTCACCTCGGTAATTGCTAGGGTGGCGATCAGGCCATCATCCACCCAGCCCACCACCGGGAACACATCGGGGGAAATATCCAACGGGCTGACCAGATAGATCAGCGTACCCAAAAGAATGGCCCAACGATATTTGGGGTGGCGAATTAGGCTGCGGTATCCTTGGGTAATGGGTTGGCTGAACAATCCCTTTTTCATGACCTTCTCCGTTGCGTTGACATCCCTATCTTGTCAGAGTCAACGGCATTGCACAGGTGTGGCTTCCCCTTGAAAAGGTGGGCTTTTCCCACCGAATCGACCGTACCCCGACAGCCGAAATGGCAGGCTTCCTAGAGGCTTACCCTCGCCCCAGCCCCCCCAGCACAGAGTATGATGAGGCAGATTGTCACATTCCATTTGGTCCATGCCTC
>CAZWNR010000551.1:0-2871 GCA_964635665.1 uncultured bacterium
CTCCTAAGACTAGTTCGCTAGCCGCCCCACAACCGGAAATTTTGAGATGAACTCTTAGATTGTTAGGATCATTGAACTCTAAGCCGTAGAGCTCATGCCATCCCGGTAGCAGGCAAAGGCAGAGATGGTTTTGCCCCAGGTTGTAGTACAAATCATCCAGAGCGCTCTCCAAATTACTGTATTGGCCACCCTCGCCAACGGTGACTGTACAACCGCCGCCCTGGCTACGACAGAGGACATCGATCGCCCGCTGCACGGTGTTAGCATCCGCCTGTTGCAGGCGAGAGCAATTGGATGGATCGTAGGCCACATTGCTGGCGGCGCTGAAGTTGGCATTGAATCGAATGGGAGGATGAATGACGCGATCACCTGCCTCAAGCAAGACGGCTTCCACGACTGGGGTATCGATGCTATCCCCATAGCCGTAGCCATAGCCATAGCCGTAGCCATAGCCATACCCGTAACCATCGCCCGGATAGCCCAGCGACCAACTACAGGCAGCGATGCCTTGCTCATCGGTAAGTACAGTTTGCTCGCTGCCGCTGCCGCTAGTGCTGCTGAGGTAACCGCTACCCCCAATAATGCGAAAGCGGACTCGGGCTCCCTGGATAGGAAATTTGCCGTTGCTGACCGCTACCTGCAAGGGCCGGGGTAGCGAATTTCCAGGCATGGCCTGTTGGCCGTCACCGCTGACGTACAACAGGCGGATCAAACCCGTGAGTGGAGGAAATAGGGTGCGACAGTCGCTGACCGTCCATTCTGCACCGGTCCAGGTGAGCAGGGCGAGGGCGGCATAGTGGTGGTGGGTACCGTGGGGGAGTTCATAGTCAAAGGTGCCACCGGTTTGAGGCCAGAGTAGCTCGCCAGTGAGGCTGCGGGCTGCGAGCTGCCAGTAATCGCCCGCACGGTAGGTTTTGCCCGACTCAAACTCCACCTGAAGCCCCCCCTCTAGGGTGATGGGAGCGCCAGGGATGGCATCCTCTACCCCATCCCAACGGCGGACGATGGGGTGGGTGGTGAAATTGGCCATGGTCGGAGGTGTACCGGGGGGCCAGGCCTTGACTGTCAGGGCTGTCCCCTGAACGCCATTAAGCTCGACAAGAATGCCGGGCTGGCCGTTGAGCAGGCGTTCTTCGTCGATCAGCTCAACCCATTTGGCGCTGGCAAACCCGACCATATCGTCGCGGCCAGGGTCGTCAATGACGATGATATTGCCGCGAATATCCTTTAGTTCGGAGGCGATCGCCCCATTGTCGCGCGACCATTTGAATCGGGGTGTTGCGGCCTCGCTGCCGCTATGCAACTCCACCCGATAAAACTGGTTCTCTAGACGGCGATAGCCGCCGCGCGGCGGAATCAGGCATTCGCTCTCGGGCTCGGTGGTGGTTTCAAATTGGGGCCGCAGCCGCCCCGTAGAGGTGCGGAAGTTCGTGGCCCAGTCTGTTCCAAAATTGGCGCAGGTGAGGTCGGAGTCGATGGCGGCTAGACCTACCTGCCAGATGGTTTTGGTGCGGGGGGTGGTATCGACACCCAGGGCCACTTCCATAAGTTCAGGGGCATCTAGTGCCGAGAGATGGCGTTGCCAAACATCTACATCGACGAGATAGCGAGTGGGGGTGTCGGGGGTGGTTCGCAGATCAGTGGTGAGGTCAGCTAGGGTGCTAAGTCCGGGGCGATCGGGCTGGGCGGTGACGGGGACGACCGCCTCGACTTCGACGGGGATACCCTCCACGTAGAACCGTCCCGGTGAGAGGCTAAAGTTGGGGGCCGTTTCGGCATCGCCACCCACCAAATCGATCACGCCCAAGCCCGCCGCATCCAAAGGGGCCCCGGTGAGGCCAACGGTATCTAGGGTGGTTAAGTGATCGCGGTGGAGTTGAATGTCAACCTGCTCATTCCAGTCGGCATCGAGATGGACGCGGCCCTGCTGCATGCGAACGCTGCTGTAGCGGTTGCTAGGGCGGAAGGGTAAGCGGCTAAAGTCACCATTCATAGTCGTTTTGGGGGTAAAAAGCTCTTGGGCGTTAAATAGGCGTCAAAACTGGGCTAGGAGAGCAGAAAAATACCGGCATCTAACCCAAAGCGGAGGTATTCATGCAGGCGAATTGGAAGGTTTTTGAGCCGCTGGGGCTGCTGCAAAAAGTGGAAGGCCCCCATCTCACCCTCATCCTCGGCTCCAGCGGTGATGGAGTTGGGGGTGGTGACGGCGAGCTGGGCATAGCCCGGTTCGCTGTAGTCGAGGGTGGTGAAGTAGGGGGCAATTTCCCCATCGCTGGTGCTCTCGCCGGGTTGGCAGCGAAACCGCCGGGGCACCAGGGACGCGGGTGGTACGTAGGAAAAGCGGACGCAGCCTGTCTGGCGACGACTCACCTGGACAGGCTGCAAAAAGATACTGTTGCTGGCCTCTAGGGTTTGCACCTCGGTTGAGCCCAGCAGGGTGCTGGTGTCAATGGTGGTAGCCGTGGCCGGTGCGGCAATGGCGCTGCCTGCCATCAGGCCTCCGCTGCCGTTATCGACAATGGTGTCGATCAGCGTCAGGGTGGGAACGGCAGCTTCTAGGACGATGGGGCCGGTTATGGTGCGGCGCAGCAGAAGGTTAAGGTGGGCATTTTGCTCAGCCTTGGCGATCTCAAGTTCAGTTTCGGAGGCATCGGGGGCGATCACGCTAGCCGCTACGGTGAGTCCTGCCTCCGTGGGTACCAAGGTGGTATGGGCTAGGTACAGTCGTCCCAGGTTGCCGGGGTTAACTGTCAGGGTGCCTTCGATTAAGAGGCCATCGAGGATCAGAGCATTGTCGGCGGGGTTAAGGGGGCGATCGCTCGTGCCGCTACCCTCCACAACCAAGTTGCCGCGCAGGTGAGGGCGACGACC
>CAZWNR010000552.1:0-2861 GCA_964635665.1 uncultured bacterium
GGGGCGTAATCGCCTCTAGGCGGCTGATGTCGTCGTGGAAGGTGGCAAGGATATCTTCCACATCAGTGAGAAAGCGGTACAGACGGTAGTATTGCCCTGGCACAGAGGCCTTGGGATGACCAAAGGCATAATATTGACCATCATCGGTTACTAACCAGTTATGGCTATTCATAGGAGATGCAAAAAACAGGGAACCAACGGGAAGATCGGCATCGTCTTCCATGGGGGCGGTAAACCCACTAACCCTTCAGGTATGGGGGTTTTACTGGATAAAGCGAATCGTGAGCGGATAGCGGTAGGCGACTCCCTCGTTAGACCGCACCGCCGCTAGAATCCCCAACACTATCCAGGCAAAGGCTAGGATCAAGAGCATTAAAATGCCCACCAGCAACAAAACCATGAACACCGAGGCCACCATGTAGATGGTCATAGACAGGTTGAAATTCAAGGCTTCCTTGGCTTGATCATCCACAAAGGGCATTTCTTCTCGCTTGACTAGCCAAATCACCAAGGGGCCAAGAATATTACCAAAGGGAAAGACCAAACCCAAGAACGTACTGACATGGGCCAAACTAGCCCACATTCTGGATTCAGGAGTGGAGGTCATGGGTGAGGTCATCGGGGGCAGCAGGTCGGCTAAGTCAGATTAATCACCTTGATGCCAACCTAGCCTAAAAGCCTAAGCCATCGCCTCACATTGCTTACAAAATGTAGTATTTCGTCCCGCTTCTGAAGCTATTTCAGACGCCGCTCTACAAAAAGGGGTGGCACCTACGTACCACCCGACGGCTCTTGAGGGATTGTTAGCCTGCGGATTAGACGGTCAGGCTCCTGTGGCCCCGGGGTTACCCTAGGTCTCGGAAGGGCTAGAGGGACTGTTGAAGGAAGGGGTGAGGTAGGCCACAATGGCCCCCATCAAAAAGCCGATCACGTTGCGGGCGAGGGGTAGCCAATCGCTGGTGCGAGTTACCACGGGGCCAATGCCAAAGGCGAGAAATAAAATGCCCCACAGCGGCGAAAAAATCAGCACCCATTGCCAGGCCAGAATTTGGCCAGGCTTGCGAGGATGGGCAGCAAAGCCGCAGACTACCCCCCCCACAATGGAGGTCACTAGGGTCAACACCCATTGCTCCTGGGGCAGACCAGGCACCACATTACAGCCGCCTTGGCGCAGACAGGTTTCGATGGATTCTAGGGCGCTCATGATCGAGTTATCTTCGCCGTTTTCGCGCACAAAGAACTGATTGCCGTAGCGGGTTTGTAGCTCAATCCAAAAGGTGCGGGGCAGCAGGTCGTACACCGCATCGCCGACGCTGAAATTCAGCAGATTGCCCCCACGGGGATCTGCCACCAGCATGACACTGCGGTCATCCAACCCCCAAAAATCTTTCACGGCTCGACCAGGGGTGCGGTCATACTGGGTTAGCACCCGCAGCTTCCAGCCCGTTTCCGTCTCAAATTGAGTAATCCGAGAGTTTAAGTCCTCCTCTTGGCGGGGTGTCAGCGACTTAGCGAGGTCAATGATGGCGGTCTCTTCCTCGGGAAGTAGCTCTGGGTTGTCGTAGGCTTGGGCCGGGGCCATGGGCAGCCATACGCAGAGGCTGACAACGCAAACCAAAAGAACATTTAGAACTTGTCTCATAGGTATTCACTCAGGAAAGCCGTAACGGGGAAATGCCATGGAGCAACCCTGCCTCGCCTCGATGACATACCGGGGGATGGAAGCGGATCACTCAACGGTTAGTGTTTTGTATCTTAATTTAGACTATAACTTTGTTTACAGTTATTTACATCCTGCTCATTTTTCCTCCGCCTTTTCCTGGCGATTTTCGGCGGCAAGTGGATCTCCAGCGGTCAACCTAGGGCGACTCCCTTGGGCCTCTGGGGGGCGCACCTCCGCCAAGGCGGATCGTCGATGGCCCAGTTTCTTGGGTTTCGGGCGACGCTGGGGGCGGGGATCAATCCACACCTGCCAAGCGGCCTTCACCCCAACCCACAAACTCCGGGAACCCCGGTGTAGCGATGTTACCTGCTGACGCGTGGAGGTTAAGCCCTCATCCACCTGCTCAATGATGCGTCCAGCGCTCTGCACCCCGTGGTGTAGCTCGTCGGTGAGGTCTGCCACCTCGGCTCCGGTGCGGCGCAGGGCATCTAGGGTGGGGGGGAGTTCTCGGTCGAGGGTATCCAGCAGCCTTTCGGCCCGACTGGCGGCGCGGCTCAGTTCTCGAACGGCAGGCACCGCAATCAGCAACACCGTTGTAAAACTCACGGCGACACAGAACAGCGATAGCGCTAGCCAAAACAGCGGATCAGCTAACAAGGTGAGGCTCCTGGGCGGTAGTCAGAGGTTAACAATGGAGTGGGCGATGCCCACCACCAGGACGCAAGGCATACCCGAACCATCATGGCCGAAAATCGCTTAGGGCGCGGACCGTCCAGAACTTTCCCCATTGCCTTGGTCTTACTCTGTCTAGGGATTTTCTGAATTGACCTGAGGCTAGCGATCATCTAGGGACTGATCGGACTTCGGGTCGGCGGCGACCTTCGCCGTTTGGGTGAGGTGTTCATACTCCTGGAGGCTGGCGGCCTGTCCTGCCGCAATGGCCGCCTTTAACCGGACGAGGGTCTGTTCCCAATTGGCCAGGGCCGTTTCCGAGAGCCGATCAGCCTGAAGGTGTACCGAGGTCGATAGGTCTTCCACCAATTCCGGCAGGGCGTCGGCGGATTTTTTCAAGATTTTGCGGGTTTCGCGCCCAGTCCGAGGGGCCAGCAGTAGCCCCGTCACCGCACCGATAGCGGCTCCGATCACCAACCCACCCCAAAAACCGCCCGATTGTTTGTCAGCCATGGGCCTACCTCTA
>CAZWNR010000553.1:0-2853 GCA_964635665.1 uncultured bacterium
GTCATGCGGGCCACCCAGAAAAAGATGATGTCGAACCCGGTGACGAGGGTGGTGGTGGGGTAGTAGGTTTGCAGATCCTTGGCGGATTCGTCGGGCCAGCCCATGGTCGAAAACGGCCACAGACCGGAGGAAAACCAGGTATCCAGCACGTCAGGGTCGCGCTTGAGGACAACCCGATCCCCAAATTGGGCCTCGGCTTTCGCCCTGGCTTCTTCCTCAGTGGCGGCGACGACGAAGGGCGTGAGGTCGGTAATTTCCCAGTTTGTTTCGCTAATGGCATACCAGGCCGGGATTTGGTGCCCCCACCACAACTGCCGGGAAATGCACCAGTCCTTCAGGTTCACCAGCCAGTCGCGGTAGACCTTCGTCCAGCGTTCGGGCACAAAGCGGGGTTCCTGGTGGTTGTCGAGGTAATCCAGGGCTTTATCCGCCAGGGGCCGAATTTTCACAAACCATTGGGTGGAGAGCAGCGGCTCCACGGGTACCTTGCCCCGGTCGCTGTAGGGCACCGTGTGGCGATAGTCCTCGACGCGGACGAGGAATCCCTCGTCATCCAAGCGCTGCACCACGGCCTTGCGGGCCTCGAAGCGATCCATACCCTCAAAGTCCCGCGCCAGCTCGTTCATGGTGCCGTCTTTGTTCATGACGGTGATCATGGGCAGGTCGTGGCGCTGGCCCATGGCGAAGTCGTTGGGGTCGTGGGCGGGGGTCACCTTCACGCAGCCGGTGCCAAATTCCGCATCCACATACTCGTCACCGATGACGGGAATCTCCCGGCTCACGATCGGTAGGCGCAGAGTTTTGCCAATCAGGTGCTTGTAGCGCTCATCGTTGGGGTTCACCGCCACCGCTGTGTCGCCCAGCATGGTTTCGGGGCGCGTGGTGGCCACTTCCAGATAGCCCGATTCGTCGGTGAAGGGGTAGCGGAAATGCCAGAGATGGCCGTCGATTTCCTTCTGTTCAACTTCCAAATCGGACACGGCGGACTGGCTGGCGGGGCACCAGTTCACCATATAGTTGCCCCGGTAAATCAGCCCTTCATCATAAAGCTGAGTAAAAGCCGTCAACACCGCATGGGACAGTCCCTCGTCCATGGTGAAACGCTCCCGGCTCCAGTCTACCGAAACGCCCAGCTTACGGAGCTGGTTGACAATGGTGCCGCCGGATTCCGCCTTCCATGCCCAGGCGCGTTCCAGGTAGCTTTCACGCCCCAGGTCTTCCTTCGTCTTGCCTTCTGCCTGAAGCTGCCGATCCAAAATGGTAGCCACGGCGATGCTGGCGTGATCCGTCCCCGGCAACCACAGGGTATTGCGTCCGGCCATCCGCTGGTAGCGCACGATGGTGTCGATCAGGGCGTTCTCGAAGGCGTGGCCCATGTGCAAACTGCCCGTCACGTTCGGCGGCGGAATTACCACACAAAACGGCTCACCGGGATGGTCGGGGTCGGCCTTAAAGACCTGGGCGTCTTCCCAGCGGGTTTGCCACTTGGTTTCCGTTTGGGTGGGGTCGTACTGGGCCGAAAGTTCGGGAGTGGGAGCCGTCATCACAAAACCTGAATCGCAAGGACTACATCATTACAGAATATCGTTACAGAATATCGTTATGGACAATTCGGTGTTCGTGCCTGGGTTTTCGATACTGACAGGAACTCACGGATCAATCGGTAGCCCCCGTAATGCGTAGGAGGAACGATTACCAGGCCGCTGGCTGAAAGGTGACATCGTTGGCAATGGCGACGGTATCCCCCGTTTGCCGAATGACAAACAACCCTTGTTGATAGGCATAGCGGTCTGCCCCGGCATCGATTTCAATGCCTGCGACAGCCCCATAGATTTGATACTCGGCGTAATGGGGAAAGGCTTGCCTAAAACGTCCTAGGCGGGCCAAAAAGTCTTCCACATCCTGGCGAGACAGCCGTGATTTCACCTCAATCGCCACGGCCACATCTCCATTCACGGCAAAGATGTCGATTTCCATTGCAGCCCCAGGTCGCTGTGACTTCATCCGGCGAGCGGTTTCTTGCACATCAATGCCCCGCTCCTGAAACAGTCGCACTACGGAGGGTTCGACCAGATTTTCGACAAACTGGCCCCAGCGGGTGGTGAGTCCGGCTACCTCTCGGCTGGTGTTGGCGGCGATGCGTTTCAGTTCTTGCAGTTGACGATCAGACTCAGCCGCTCGATGGGCCTCTTCAGCGGCCCGACGCTCGGCGGCAGCGTTGAGTTCGGCCAAACGACGATCTGCTTCGGCACTGATCTCGGCCAAACGGCGATCCGCTTCAGCGGCACGACGATCCGCTTCGGCAAAGCGGCGATCGGCCTCGGCTTGGGAGGTTTGGAACAGAGCGTAGATGTCTGCAAGGGTGACGGGGTCTGCCATAGCTAGCCGGCTATCTTGGGGTGCTCCTGACTCATTATGGCGCTACGGGTCGCATCAATGGCTACGCTTGGCTTGAGGGTTAGGAACTCGTGATAGTGGGCCACCAGCTCTGTTCCTTGGCGAGGGGGGTGAGGACGGTCAACCCCTGGGGAATGCATTCCACCTCGACGGGGGTGGTGCCGATGATTTCGCCATCGACCACCACATGGCGGGGCTTGTCCGTGGTGATTTTTACCCGCGACCCGCGCAGGCAGATGATATCTTCGCGGTTGGTGGGGCTGCTGACTAGGGCGGAGGCAAACAGGCTGGTGAGGGCGGTAAGCGCCTGCATTCGGGTTTTGACGGTGCTGATGGTGATATCAAGCAGGCCGTCGGCATAGCGGACTTCGCCAAAGCCCTGGGCCAGCACTGAGGTGGCGGGGGCGGCATTGGCAATGGTAATGGCGGAGGTAGTGAGGCTGCCCTTGAGAATCT
>CAZWNR010000554.1:0-2845 GCA_964635665.1 uncultured bacterium
CCGCCCACCACAGAAGCAATCACCTTCCCAAAGCCGCCTTATCCCTCGTTGTCATGCATTTATCCATTCCAGAACCCACCATGACTGCTCCCATCTCGAAAACTGCCCTCAAAACCGCCCTTGCCCTCGGTGCTGGCCTGCTCAGCGTTGTGCCGTTGGCGGTGCTGCCCGTCCGTGCGGTCGATACCGAAACCCCCGTTCTGGCCCAGGTGGAACCCAACCAAGACAATCTGCAAATGCAGTGCCCCGGCTCCATTGGGGTCAACGACGTGAACTTCCGGGTGCTCTATACCCGCGAAGCTGGGTTCTCCCGTATTATTCTGACCCGTCGCAGCACCGGGCAGCAAATTGCCGAAACCACCCTCAGCTACGACCGCAAAAACGACAAAGGCCAAGCCATCTGGCGCGGTTCTGTAAACGGGGCTGCCGATGTCACCCTTGTTCACCTCTCGACCCGTGCGCCCCAGGTGGGCGACCAAGTTTCCGTCGGCTACGACATGCAGTGGGGACGCGGCACCTGCGCCCGTTCCGCCACGCCGTTGTAGGGTCTGCGCCTCTGGGGCAAGATTCCAGTCGGTAGAGATCCCAGGGTTCTTTGGCCTAGTGGCCACAACTTGGGAACTAGGTCAAGGCAGAACCCTGAGATCTGCCGTAGCTGATCAGGGTAGGAGGTGAAAGATTATCTATGGCGATTCTCGATAGAGTGAGATGTACCATTGCTGGGTTCTAGATCCCCCAGCCCCTAGCGGTCTACGTTTCACTCTGTACCCCCCTTATCAAGGGGGCAGGGGGGGATCATCGCAATGTCCTTCACCCAAGTGAAATCCGCTACAGCCTTTCTCAGCCTGCTGAGGTACAGCAAAATCTCTGAAAAACTTGCTATATGGCAGTTTCGGATCTTGCTTTGCACCTCACTAGAGTGGAAAACGCTATATATTTGGGGCGAACCCATGAAAATTGATATCATTATTGTCTACATTCAGCGGTATCAAAAGGGCCACGAAATCCATTTTGTGCCGCCCCTGACGGGTATTCATTTAGCCGCCTTAACCCCAGATCAGCATGAGGTGCGGGTCATCCATCAGCAAGTGGAACCCGTCAATTTAGAAACCGATGCCGACGTGGTTGTTCTATCCTTTTTTAGCGGCTTTGCCCCCGAAGCCTATCGCCTAGCTGAAGCCTATCGTCAACGCGGAAAAATCACTATTGCCGGAGGCCCCCACGTTACCTTTGCCCCGGAGGAAGCCCTGCGGTTTGTGGATGCAGTGGTGATTGGTGAGGGGGAATCCGTTTGGGCACAAATTTTTGAGGATATTGAGCAGAATCAGCTTCAGCCGAGGTATGTAGGTGAATCTCTACCGCTGACAGATATTCCAACGCCAAGATACGATTTGCTGCCTAATAAATACATCGTTCGTCGAGTGGTTCAGGCTACCCGTGGTTGCCCGTTTAGCTGCTCGTTTTGCACGGTACCCACGCTCAACCCTGGCTTTCGCACTCGACCTATCGAAGCGGTTCTCAACGACATTTGCTACAACGATTTCCCGCACTGGTGGCAGCGCAAACTTGTGTGGTTTTGGGATGATAATCTCACCGCCAATCGTCCCTACATCAAAGCACTATTGCGCGAAATGATCCCTCTCAAAAGGTGGTGGCTGACCCAGGCCAGTATGGACATTACCCAGGACGAGGAACTGCTGGATTTAATGCGCGATTCGGGCTGTATTGGAGTGTTCTTTGGAATTGAATCCTTTGGGCCAGAGTCATTGATTGATGCGGGAAAACGTCAAAATAAAGTGACTGAATATCAACACAAGATTCAGAAACTCCACGACCGAGGTATTGGCGTTATGGCGGGGTTTATTTCGGGTTTGGATGGCGATACCCCAGACAGCATTCGAGATATGGCCAATCAGCTGGAGGAAATTGGTGTTGATGTGCCATTTCTCAGCGTGCTCACCCCCTTTAAGGGCACCCGTGCCTACGCCAAAATGGAGGATCAAGGTCGCCTGATCTCTAACCTTGGCTGGGAATTTTACAACGGCTATAACGTTACCTTTCAGCCCACTAAAATGACGACCCAGGAATTACTAAACGCCCATCGCGATCTGTGGCGTTCTGCCTTCAGTCTAAAGATGGTATTGAGGCGGCTATGGCGGTCGGTGTTTACCCTCCGCAGTGGGGCTTTCATGCTCTGCGGCATTATGAATTTGTTCTATGGCCTCAAAGCCCTCACCCGCAACGAACCCATTTGTTTTGAAGGCACCGACTTCTACCCAGCCATTCGCGAAAAAATCGCTGCCCCTGCCGAGCCGCCGACCCTTTTGGTTTAGAGGGCAGAGTGATGAATGCCCCGTCACCGTAACAGGATCAGGGTTGGCCAGATCAAGCTTGGGCGATAACCCATTGCCAAACTTGATCGGCCAAATCGGTAGCTCCTAGATCAAACCACTGCACTGTGGCCCGGTTGCGAAACCAGGTGCGCTGGCGTTTGGCAAACTGGCGGGTGTGGAGAATAATGTCGTCGATGGCCGTGTTTAGCCCTATATCGCCCCGCATGTAGGGCAGCATTTCGGCATAGCCCAGGGTTTGCAGCAGCGGTAGGTCAGCCCCGTACTTCTTGACCAAATAGATCACCTCCTCCTCAAAGCCCATGGCGATCATGGCGTGGGTGCGCTGGGCAATGCGGCGGTTCAGGGTATCGGTGTCTCCATCTAGCCCTAGGTACAGGATGGGGTAGGTGGGCGGATCCTCCCCTTGCAGCACGGAGGGGGGCTGCCCGGTGACATAGAAAATTTCCAAAGCGCGGACGGTGCGGACGGCATCGTTGGCATGAATGCGCTGG
>CAZWNR010000555.1:0-2843 GCA_964635665.1 uncultured bacterium
GGGGGTCAGCACCCTGATGATTGCCGATATCCACACTCTCCCTGGAGATCGCCCCATCGCCCCCAATGATGTCATCGATCCCCACCCCTCCATCCTGATGGGCTACCTCGACTAGGATTTTCGGAGCCCGGTAGGGGCGAGGTTTCCTCGCCCACCCAAGTCGAGAGGATGCAGCAAGATTAACGACAACTCAAAAGCCCCTCTGAGTCAGAGGGGCTTTTTGATAGACCGATTGATCTACAGCTCAGCCTAGGCCGAGGTAGCAACGGGGTAAACGCTAACTTTTTTGCCCGTTTTACCGCGACGCTCGAAGGTGACGACGCCATCCACCAGGGCAAACAGGGTGTCATCCCCACCGCGCCCCACGTTTTCGCCGGGGTGAACCTTGGTACCCCGCTGACGGATCAGAATGTTGCCCGCCCGCACCACTTCACCGCCGTAGCGCTTCACGCCAAGGCGCTGGGCGTTTGAGTCGCGCCCGTTCCTTGTACTGCCTGTACCTTTCTTATGTGCCATGGTTTTTCCCTAAACCCTACGTGTTGTTAACTCTAGCGTAATGGCGGTGCCTGTGTCCTAGGCCTCGGCATCCGCGGCCGCTGCTGGGGCCTCGCTACTGGCAATGGTTTGGCCATTGACCTGAATGGAATCGATCATCAGGCGAGTGAGTTCCTGACGGTGACCTTGCTTTTTGCGGGTTTTCTTCTTGGGCTTCATCTTGTAGATAATCACCTTACGGCCCCGCAGGTGGCTAACCACCGTTCCGGTTACCGTTGCGCCCTCTACCAGGGGTTGCCCCACCAGGGATTCGCCATCGTTGTTGACGAACAGCACCTGATCCAGCGTGACCTGTTCTTCGGCTTCCACCGGCAGACGTTCAATATCGTAGAAGCGGCCCGGTTCTACCCGAAGCTGCTTGCCACCCGTTGCCACAATCGCGTATGTCATAGTTAGCCTCATAACCGCCGTACAGGTGCCAATCGTGCGCTGCGGCAAAGCAGCCGTCGGCCTTGGAAACCTGATCCGGGCGAATAAACACAGTCTTTAATTATCGTTATTACAAAGCGCTTCTGTCAAGATCGGTTTGGGGGGCTAGGGGCTCCCACTTTCTGGGATCAGGAATTAGCATAGGCACCATGGGCCTTAGCAGACGAACACAACGCCGAAAAACCTTGACCTCTCCTAGGTAGGGTGGCGCGATGGCCGAACCCAACCAGCCTAAAACCTTGGGCGGGGGTTGGGTTTCGAACCGCTAGGGGCCACTCCCTAGCGTGACGGATCTTTGGCGTTACTGAGAATTCGCGATGTCCTTTAAAGACGGTGTGCAGCATTTCAAAACCCTGGTGGTGTCCTTCCATCCGGTGATTGTGATTGAAACCGTGGAGGAGGAGCGGGTGCAAACCCTCATGCAAAAAGCTTGCTCTGACATGCAGATGCCAATCTTTGAGTGGAGCATTGCCCAGGGATTGATGCGTTCCCCCGACAGCCCCGACAACCGCTGGCAGAACGAATACGCACCACCGGGGGCGAAGCGGGGGCAGGCCCTGCCAAAAACCGCTGAACCCATCGATATGCTGCGCCATATTCAGGACATGAGCTTTAAGGCCATTTTTTGGCTAAAGGATTTTTCGCCTCACCTGAAGGATGCGGTGGTGGCGCGCCAGTTTCGGGAGGTGGTGCAGCAGTTTGCCCTCAACCAGTCCACCATTGTGATTAGCGGCAGTGGCACGACGTTGCCGCCAGAACTGGCCCAGGATGCGGTGTATTTCGACATTAAACTGCCAGAACCCGAGGAACTATATGCCGCTGTCTCGAAGGTGGTGCGGTCCTTGGGCAGTAAGGTTACCGTTGAACTCACCCCGGAGGATATCCCGGCCCTGGTGAAGGCGTTGCAGGGGATGACCCTGAGCCAAGCGCGCAAGGTGGTCTCCTATGCCGCTCTCCACGATGGCAAACTGAATGCGGAGGACGTGAAGCGGGTGCTGGCCCGCAAGGCGCGGGTCATCCATGAGGAGGGGTTGCTGGATTATTTCCCCTCGGAAACTAATGTGGCGGAACTGGGCGGCTTTGAGGGGCTGAAGCGTTGGCTGGCCTATGCGCGGGTTGGCTTCACGCCCCAGGCCCGCAAGTTTAACCTGCCCGCCCCCAAGGGGATTTTGATTGTGGGGATTCAGGGCTGTGGTAAGTCCTTGGCGGCCAAGACCATCGCCCGACAGTGGAATTTGCCCCTGCTGAAGCTGGATGCGGGGCGGCTGTACGACAAGTATGTGGGCGAGTCGGACAAGAACTTTCGGCGGGCGGTGGTGCTGGCAGAAACCATGGCCCCCTGCATTTTGTGGATTGACGAGATTGAAAAAAGCATGGGCCAAAGCAGCAGCGATGCCGACGGGGGCCTCAGTCGGCGGTTGTTTGGCTATTTTTTGACCTGGTTGCAGGAGAAATCCCAGGAAATCTTTGTGGTGGCGACGGCCAACGATCTGTCGGCCATTCCGCCGGAACTGCTGCGTAAGGGCCGCTTTGATGAAATTTTCTTTGTGGATTTGCCGGAGGCCAACGAGCGGGAGAACATCCTCAAAATTCACCTCAGCCGCCGTAACCAAGGACTGGAGTCCTACGACCTGCCCACCCTAGTCGCCGCTACCGAAGGCTTCAGTGGAGCGGAAATTGAGCAGGCCATCATCACCGCCCACTACCGCGCCCTCTACGAAAATCGTCCCGCCGATACCGCCCTCGTGGTTGAGCAAATTCAGCGCACCGTGCCCCTCTCCGTTACCCGTCGGGAGGACATTAACCGCCTACGCGCCCTGGCCAAGGAACGCTTTGTTTCAGCCCGATAGCCGCCCCCC
>CAZWNR010000556.1:0-2841 GCA_964635665.1 uncultured bacterium
AGGGAACTCCAGCCTCGCCGCCCACCTTAATACCAAATTCTAGGGTTACCTTTTCCACATTGGCGCAGGCCATGTCGCGAAAGGCGTTCATGGTGTAGTTGGTGTAGGTGCGAATGGTGCTTTCAATGGCCTTAAAGCTTTGGGCGGCCTGGACAGCGGGGGAGGTCGTGCCGCCGCTCCAGCCCTTGGAGGTGCGAGTGGTTTCGCCGTAGGGATCGCTGTAGGGATCGGTGCCGCCAGGGGTGGGGGCAACCACATCCTCCGTGGCTTCCATATAAATTTCGGTGCCGTCGTCTAGGCGAACTTGAACCAGTTGGGTCATGATGCACACTCCAAGGTTTTCAAAGCGTTACGATGCACTGTCTACGGCCCAGGGTGCTCCAACGCGCTAAGCGCCTGCCCTTTCAGGGTTGATGCCCACCGTACGGGGTTTTCCGTACCCGATCCCTCCCCCCAATTGGCAAAATTTTGTCTATAAGGGGATAGGTGTTGTTGTGGCAATCGGGCCGTTCTGGGGTAATGGTATGACACATCTAAATAATCAAGACAATGCATTTTGCTATCCGGCGGAGGACGCCCAGCAAATCCTCAGCATTGCCATGGCTCGCCAAGTAGACTCTGGCGAGCTTTCCCGCGCTCAGCTCTTGGAAATCGCCGAAGAACTGGGAATTTCCGCCGAAATCCTAGCCGAGGCCGAGCGGGAATGGGATGTCAAGAAATACGAAATTGCCGACCAGCGCCAGTTTGATCGTGAACGCAAACAGCGGTTTCAGCACAGTCTGTCTCGGTTCTGCTTCTTTGTCGGCTTTCTGTTAGTGATCCTGGTTGTGACGGGTGGATCAGGGGGCTGGGCTGGGCTAGCTCAGTTTCTACTGTTCCTCCCTGGTGCACCCTGGGGGCTCAAACTGGCCTGGAACTGGTGGCGGATCTATCGTCCCAATGAGTACAGCTACACCAAGGAATTTCAGCGCTGGCGGCGGAAACAGCAGATGCGTCGCGCCGTGGGTAGTGCGGTGCGGCGGCTAATTGGCCCAGTCTAGACCGCAGATTCTCAAAAAGCCCCGATTCCCAGGCTCAAAAGTCGTCGGGGGGAGGTGTCTTCGTCCCCGAATGCCGGGAGCAACCCAGGCTGATTTCGCTAAGGTTCGGCGGGCCATTTGAAGCCACGGGATTGCAAAAGCTGACGCTGGCGTTGACGGGCTAGGGTTTGCAGGTCGATGCTGCGGTCGGTCTCATCAACGATTTCCCCGGTTAGCACCTCTAGCACGTCCTCTAGGGTGACGACGCCAGAAACGCCACCGTACTCATCGACAACGACGGCCAAATGTTCGCGGGCGGTTTGAAATTCTTGCAGCAGCTTATCGGCCCGTTCAGTTTCGGAGACAAACCGCACCGGACGCACCACGTCACGCACCAACTGCTGGCCCCGACCTTGGATGAGGGCGGCGAGGAGGTCATGCTTCATGACTAGGCCCAGGATGTGGTCGATGTCGGTGTCGCTGACCAGGATGCGGCTGTGCTGAGAATTAAAGATTTTATCTTGGGCTTCGGTAATGGTGAGATCGCCCGGCAGGTGGGTGAGGGCCACCCGTGGGGTCATAATGTCTATGGATTTGGTGTCGTTGAGACGAAACACGCGCCGAATCATTTCCGCCTCGTCGGCTTCGATGATGCCCTCTTCGTGGCCAATGGTGGCCATCAGCTTAATTTCAGCCTCGTTGGTGCTGGGTCGATTGCTATCGCTGATGAAGGGGGCAGTCACCCGCTCTAGGGCCACCACAATCGGCGTAAATAGCCAGGTGATCCAACGAATGGGCATCGCCACCGCCAGGGCAATGGGGATGGCGTAGCGTTCGCCAAAGATTTTCGGGAAAATCTCGCCAAAGAGAATCACCAGCAAGGTGAGAACCGCCGTGAATATCCCTAACAGGGCATCCTGAAAGACCTTGGCGGCCATGCCCCCAATCAGAACGCTACCGACAATGTTAAAGAGGTTGTTGAGGATAACAATGGTGGCGATGGGGCGGTTCACCCGCTGGCGGATGGCCAACAGGGCTAGGGCGGCGGGCTTTTTTGTCTCCGCCAGTTGTTGCGTTTTGAGGACGGGCACCGACAATATCGCGGCTTCGCTGCTGGAACACAGCGCTGAGCCGATTAACATCACGATAATGGCGACTACTAGACTCAGCATAGGTTCGTTCGGGGCAGACCAATGGGGGACAAAGACACTGTTATGATTCTTCTAATCTTACGCTCTTGGGAGAACGGCGTTGCTTTTGGCCGTCTGTCCTAGAGTAGTCCATCCCTAGAACGTCCCTTGGGGTAGCGGCCGATGCGGGCTAGTCTGCCATGGGGTAGGGGACGAAGAAACGACTTCCACGCCTAGGGCCATGTCATCACCACAGCCAATGAGCGATACCATTCTCGATGTCCGCCACCTCCAGGTTGAGTTTGAGGTGGATGGACGCATCATTCCGGCGGTTAACGATATTTCCTTTCAGGTGAAGCGGGGCCAAACCCTCGGCATTGTGGGGGAATCCGGCTCTGGCAAGTCCGTCACCTCCCTGGCGGTGATGGGGCTGATTCCATCGCCACCGGGACGCATGGTGGGGGGCGAAATTTTCTTTCAGGCCCCGGATACCCCAGCCGTAGACCTGTGTACCCTCAGCGAAGACCAACGGCAGAGCTACCGGGGGGGGAAGGTGGCCATGATTTTTCAGGAGCCGATGAGTTCCCTCAACCCGGTATATACCATTGGGTTTCAGCTTGTGGAGGCGATCCGCCAGCACCAGGACATCAACAAGGAAGAGGCCCAACGGCAGGCCATCGAACGCTTACAGG
>CAZWNR010000557.1:0-2834 GCA_964635665.1 uncultured bacterium
ATGTGCTGCGATTTCAGTCGCGTCAGCTTGATTTGGCCAAGTTGCCCGTGCAGGCGGTGATGCGGGAGGCGCAGTTTTGTCTTCAGCCCAGCGATTCCCTGTGGTTGGCCTACCAGGAAATGAACCAGCGGCGGCTTCCCTGTTTGGTGGTGGTCACGCCCCAGCGTCAACCCCTAGGGGTGATCACCCAGGCCGATCTGCTCCATAGCCTTGATCATCGCGAAGTGCAATCCTCCTTGAGCGAGCTGTGGCGTGCCTTTCGCGACTCGGAGCGCGACCAAGTGGAGCTTTGGAAAACCCACAGTGCGGAACTGGAACGGCTGGTGCAAACCCGCACCAAACAGCTGGAAGATCAGGTCAAGGCGGATCGGCTGCTCACCAGTCTCACCCAACGCATCCACGAATTTCTCGATGTGAAAGACATTCTTTCTACCACCGTGGGCGAGATACGGCAGTTGCTCCAGGCCGATCGGGCCATGGTCTATCGGTTTGATGGGCAGGCCAAAGGCGAGGTTGTGGTGGAGTCGGTGGTATTGCCCTGGGCGTCGCTGCTGGGCCGGATCATTGAGGACGAGTGCTTTGCCAAGCATTGGGCCGAGCCCTACCGCTATGGCCGCATTCAGGCGGTGGAGGATATCCATCGGGCGGGGCTGAGCCCTTGCCATGTGGAGATGTTGGCGACCCTGCACATTCGTGCCAATTTGGTGGTGCCCATTGTCTGCGATGCGCGGCTTTGGGGGCTCCTGGTGATTAACCAGTGTGGCCAACCCCGTCGCTGGCACGATTGGGAAATTCGTCTAATTGAACAACTGGCCCGGTCGGTGGCCATTGCCATCCGCCAGTCGGAATACTATCACCAGCTCCAGGCGGATCTTGAGGCCCGCAAGGGCTACGAGCAACACCTCCAGCAGTTGAACGATGCCCTAGAGCATAAGGTGGCTGAGCGCACTGCTGAGCTCCAGCAGGAAGTGGATCACCGTCGGGAGGCCGAGGTGGCCCTAGCCAATACCAACCAACAGCTTCAGGCCATGCTGAATGCGGTGCCCGCTATGGTGTCTTGGGTGAGTGCGGATGGCCGCTACCTAGGCTGTAACCATCGCCTCGCGGCCCTGGCTAGCCTTACCCCAGAGGACTTCGTGGGCCAGCCCGTGGGATTTATGGATCAATCTTCTCCCTTTAGCGAGTTTGTGGAACGCTTCTTGCAGGGGGAGGCCGAAACCGCTAGCGAAGAAACAGAATTTCCGATCAACGGGATGGTCAACCACTGGCTGTTGGTGGCCCAAAAGTATGACCAAGGGGCGGCAGCGGTGTTTGTGGGCCTCGATGTGAGTGATCGCAAGCGAGGGGAGGCGGAACGGGAAGCCGCCAAGATCGCCCTGCAACTGAGCGAGACCAAATTCCGCAGCTTGGTCGAGCAAACCAACGATTGGGTATGGGAACTGGACGATCGGTTTTGCTTTAGCTACGTCAACCCCAGGGTTACGGAGATGCTGGGCTATCCGCCCTCGGAGATTTTGGGCCACCGCTTTAGCAACTTCATGGCCGAGGACGAGGCCGTTCGATTTAGCACCATCCTCAGCCACCTGATTCAGCAGCGCCAGCCCTTCACTCAAATTGAAACCACCGCCCTCCATGCCGACGGCAAACCCGTGGTGCTAGAAATCAGCGGATCGCCCATTTTTGACGCCGAGGGCACGTTCCAGGGTTATCGGGGCATCACCCGCGACATCACCGAACGCAAGCAAATTGAGGTGAACATTCGCAAGGCCCTCACCCGCGAAAAGGAACTCAGCGACCTCAAGACCCGCTTTATCTCCATGGCCTCCCACGAGTTCCGCACGCCCCTGACCACCATCCTGGCCTCCGCCGAAACCCTAGAGCGCTATGGCCACAAGTTCACCCCAGAGAAACAGCAGGTGGTGCTGCATCGGATTCAGTCCTCCGTGCACCATGTGATTGGCCTGCTGAACGATGTGCTGACCGTGGGCAAAACCGAGGCGGGTAAGCTCACCTGCCATCCGACCCCGATGGATCTAAAACAGTTTTGCCAGGATCTCGTTGAGGAACTTCAGTTTGCCCAAACGGGCCCCATCAGCCCCATCGACCTCCTCTGCCAGGGAGAGACCTTCCAGGCCATGGCCGATGAAAAACTGCTGCGGCACATTCTGATTAACCTGCTTTCCAACGCCATTAAATATTCCCCCGACCACCAGCCCATTACCTTCCGCCTTACCTGCACCCCCGCCGCAACGGTGTTTGAGGTGCAGGATCGGGGCATTGGCATTCCCGCCGAGGATCAGGCGCAATTGTTTGAAGCCTTCCATCGGGCCAATAACGTCGGCAACATCTCTGGCACGGGCCTAGGTATGGTGATTGCCAAACGGGCGGCAGAAGCCCATCAGGGATACATTTCCTTCACGAGTGCGGTGGGTGTGGGCACCACCTTTACCGTCACCCTTCCCCTTGCATTTACGGAGTAACGATCATGGCTAAAATTTTAGTGATTGAAGACGAAGCCGGGGTTCGCGACAGCCTGGTCGATATCCTCAACGCGGAAGACTACATTGTCGATAGCGCTGTCAATGGCGAAGAGGGCCTGCGCCAAATTCGCGAGTTCCATCCCGATCTGGTCATTTGCGACATCATGATGCCCGTCTTGGATGGCTACGGTGTGCTGGAACAGGTGCGCCAAGACCCCGAACTGGCCACCCTGCCCTTTGTGTTTCTCACCGCCAAGGCCGAGCGCAACGACTTCCGGAGCGGCATGGATTTAGGAGCCGATGACTACCTAACCAAGCCCTTTACCCACGCCGATCTGCTCCGCATGATCCATA
>CAZWNR010000558.1:0-2829 GCA_964635665.1 uncultured bacterium
TCGCCCGTGCCTTTGCCGCCAACCGCCCCATCGACCTCACGACCCTCTAGGAATTGATCTATTCCAGCGGACGATCTGTCCGAAATGGGGGAGAACGGGCTTGTAGTCAATTCTCCGACGACGTTCACTCGTATCGGCGATCACTCGTATCGTCCGGGAGGCCACTGGGCGGCGAGTCCTGGCGAGGAACCCCATGGTCGATACCCTCGCCCGATACTATTTATATGTAGAGAAAACTTGACCATTTTCGGGGGCTGCCGTGTTGCTATCAAAAGGGTTTGAAGTCGAGATGTACACGGGCACCCCCAGCGGGACCATTGTCGGCCTGTCTGACCGCATTGTGGCCGACCTCAACGGTTTTGTGCGCGAACCCGACAGCCGCAATGTGGAATACACCACCCCACCCCTCTGCCAGTACGAAAAACTACTGTGCGAACTGGTGCGCCCCCGTCATGAGCTGCGCCAGTATCTGCGCGGACTGGGCGACTATACCCTCATTCCCGGCAGCACCCTTTCCCTAGGGCCAACGGATAGCTTCTTCCGTTCAGACCCCAGTAACCCCTACCACACCTATATTGAGCAAACATACGGCACCAACGTCGTCACCGCCAGCATCCACATTAATATCGGGATTTCTGACCCCGAACTGCTGATGCGGGCCTGCCGCCTCGTGCGGGTCGAGGCTCCCCTCTACCTGGCCCTCACCGCCTCATCCCCCTTCCTGAACGGGGAAGTCACCGGATCCCACTCTAGCCGCTGGCAGGTGTTTCCCAAAACCCCCGCCTATGTGCCGCTGTTTGAGAGCCATCTGCACCACATTCGCTGGATGGAGGAGCAACTGGCGGCGGGCACCATGCAAAATGTGCGCCACCTGTGGTCGTCGGTGCGGCCCAATGGCGACCGTCGCCCCTACAGCCTCAATCGCCTAGAACTGCGAATTTGCGACCTGATTAGCGACCCCATCGCCCTCCTGGCGGTGACGGCGTTGCTAGAGGCTCGCCTAATTCAAATGATGCAGAATCCCGATCTCGATCCTCTAGTCCTCAGTCACTTCCCCGTCGAGACCCGCAACCACGATCTAGTCCTGCTTAGTGACGCTAACGAAATGGCTGTGGCCAAGCACAGCCTGGAGGCCGAGCTGCACCATTGGCAGGATGGTCGGTCGATTTTGGCAAAGGAATGGATCCAAAACCTCTATGATGAGGTGTGGCCCATCGCCAAGGCCAACGGTATTAGCTGTTTTCTCAGCCCGGTGAAGAAAATCTTGCGGGAAGGCAACGAGGCCCAGCGCTGGCTGCGGCAGTACGAGACCGGACAGTCGGTATCCTCTGTTTTGATGACGGCCATTCAAACGGTTCAACACCAAGAAGATCAGTTGGCCCAAGATCTCTGTGAACCCTGCGTAGCGGCTTGAGCTATTGCCCCCCACGATCCTCAAAACTAAAGGCTCCAATATTGATAGCCTCAGATTATGGCTGCTATGTGTCTGGGTTATTCGGGGTCATTGTCACCCACCTCGCTACGGCATTAGAGCCAACGGGCTAATTTAGCCTCGAAAGATTAAACTTTTCTATAGGTACTAGACAGAAAGACCTTTTTGTGATCTGAGTTTTCGCTGTTTGCTCGTCGTCGTCATGCCGCGCCTTGTTCTTGTAAACCCCCAAATTCCGCCGAATACTGGCAATATTGCCCGCACCTGTGCCGCAACCAATACGCCGCTGCATCTGGTTGGCCCCCTCGGCTTTGATCTCAGTGATCGATATCTCAAACGGGCTGGGTTAGACTACTGGCCCCATGTCAACCTCACCCTTCACGATGACTGGGCTACCTTTGCCCAGCATCGGCAACCCATGGGAGGGCGAACCATTGCCTTCTGTACCTCTGGCACCCGTCGCTACACCGACTTTGCTTACCAATCCGACGACTGGCTTCTCTTTGGCAGCGAAACGGAGGGGTTGCCTGCCAGCGTGCTCCAACAATGCACCCAGGTGGTTTCAATCCCTATGAATCGCCGTGCCGTTAGAAGTCTGAATCTGGCCAACAGTGCTGCCATCGGGCTTTTTGAGGCGCTTCGCCAACTCGATGATTGGCCCTAGGCCCTCTGGGCAAAGTCTCCAAGGGCTGATTCTGTTTCCCTGCTTGTTGCCCTTCCCAGGAAACCAAAACAACGCACTGGGGCCGATTGAAGGATTCCTTACTAGGAAGAAGTCACGCCCGATACAAAATGCTGCCTTCCTAGATAAGAAATTTATATGCTCGATCCCTAGGTGCCAAAAAATGGGGATAAATTGGGGTTAAGGTGCCTTACTTTAGAGTGCGGAAGAGTCTCGAAAAGCCTTTTTCTAAAAGGGTTTCAGCTTTTCATTTTTGCAATTGCGCCGATCCGTTTTCTCAATTCAGCGATCCCCACTGCTAGGGGCAGGGGCAGAGTACTACGCTTGCCAAATCGTTTTTTATGGGGTTAAACCTATAGGTTGTGTTCGGGATTCTCTGATTTTTGCATCGAGCTATCCTGCCACAACGGATCAGCCTGAACATTGATTTTTGCGTTTACTTGTGTAAACTTGCTTAAGTCTCATGACGCAGGGTATTCTTACCTAGCTAAGACTGGTTCCGTAAAGTTCGCTGTTGTTCTGCTGTTTGAGTTCCGCTGTTTGTCCGGGTTCCGGAACCGTTGGGTGAGGGCATACTTGCCTGTATCGCACGGTCACAGCGGCAATGTTCAAGACGTCGAGCACTGGTTTACAGGAGGTCGTTCCTTGAAGCGTGTATTTCGAAAACAGTCCCTAGTCGAAGCGCCTGCCCAAAGCGGCACCGCTGAGATCGTTG
>CAZWNR010000559.1:0-2827 GCA_964635665.1 uncultured bacterium
CGCCCAGGTCGTCATTTTTGTAGTAGAACTCCACCAGGGGTGGGGTGAGGGGCTGGCCTAGGGGCAACCCCGTCTGGCGGCAAAGGCTCCCCGCCGCCACATTGCGCACCACCACCTCCAGGGGAATGATGGTCAGGGCCTTTACCCGCATTTCACGGTCGCTAACGGTTTCCAGCCAATGGGTAGAAACTCCCGCGGCCTCAAGCTGCTGGAAGAGATAGGTGGAAATGGCGCAGTTAATCTTGCCCTTATCGGTAATTTGCCCCCGCTTCTGGGCATTAAAGGCGGTGGCATCGTCTTTAAAGTAGGTCAGCAGCACCGCTGGGTCGTCGGTGGTGTAAATGATTTTGGCTTTGCCTTCGTAGAGTTTTTCGCCAGCCATGGTGCAAGGGGCATAGGGGAGCGTCCTTCATCTTAGCGGCATTTCTGACCCTAGGATAGGCGAGGCCCCCGTGGGCGGTCGGCCACCTCCCAGGCAGAATGACTCGACTCTGGTCTGGGGGCTGGGGAAAGATTATGGGCCAGCCTAGGGGATGACAGCGTACCCTGCCTTCCCTAGGACTGGGCCGGAGCCGAGCAGGTCACTAGGTTCACCAAACTATCTACGAGGCGCTGGGCCTCCATGGGCAGAATCGTATGGCCGTGCATGATGTACTGGGAGAGGATGTAGAACACCGTCGATCCCAGCAGGATGTGGGCCGTGGCCTCGGTATCGGTTAGGTTGAGTTCGGGGTGATCCTTGAGGTAGGCGGCCAGTTCTTCGATGGCGGGCTTTGTGAGATTTTCGACAAAGGCCTGGGCTAGGTGGGGAAACCGAGCCGACTCCCCCGCCACGAGACGCACAAAGTTTTGGTAATCCGCATCTTGCCGTTCACTGCTGATGGCCTTGGCAATGACCTGGCGTAAAACAATCGCTGGTGGTCCGTGCAGGGCAGTATCCCCCATCACCGCCTGGCAGCGGGTTTGGGCCACGTATCTAACAAGAGACTGGAACAGCCCTTCTTTATCGTGAAAATAACTGTATACCGTGGGTTTGGAGACCCCAGCGGTGGCCGCCACCCGATCCATGCTGGTGCCCGCATAGCCATAATGCAGAAATTCCTGCATGGCTCCCTGAAGAATTTGAATAGCTTTGTCGTTTAGTTCCAGTTCCTGGCCCACCCGTAATCTCCTCCCGCCGATGTTCGGCCTAGCGTTGGCGTAATCCTGTGGGCGAGGCGAATCGATTACCCAGGCGGCCCCACTGGCCCCAGATGGGTTGCTGTCGCCCTGCCTGCCCTGCCCTGCTCGTTCTATCTTACCAAGCCGCTGATCGACCTGAGCCGCCCCACTTTTCGTTATCCTGATAGCGACTGGGGCGGTGGCCTAGGCATAGTTCATCCCCTCCAGGCTTGATCAGGGAAGCATCTTGTTCGGATCTCACCATCCTAGGGATGCTTAGTTGCCTGAATTCTTGGCCCTTTCAACATTTGGCCCATGCCCCCTGCTTCCAACGGCACGACCTCACTCCTCAACACCCAAACCCAGGTTAAGGGCTGGCTTCAGCGCCAGATGCGGAAGGGCTGGATTAAGGTTTCCTTGGCGGGGCTGTGGTTGGGTTTCGTGGCGGTGCATGTGGCCGCAGACTCTCCGGCCGCCCAACTGCTGGATCGCCAGCTTCAGACCCTCTTTTTTGATATGCGTGGTCCCCGTCCTGCGCCGTCGGACATCGTGATCCTGGCCATAGACGATGAATCCTTGGCCCAGGCCGAGTACTACCGCACTGACCCAGAACAGTATGCGGCCCTCGCCCCCATTGCCACCACCCCCTGGGAACGCCGCGCCTACGCCCTCGCCATTGACCGACTGATGGCGGCGGGGGCCAAGGCGGTGGCCCTGGATGTCTTGTTTTTGGCAGACAGCGGCTATGGCCCAGCGGACGACGCCGCGCTCCAGACAGCCCTAGAACGCTGGGGGGAGCGGGTGGTGCTGGCCGCCAACTTCGACGATAGCGATCTGCGCCAGGGCAGCATGGATCGGCTGCTGCTGCCCCTACCCCGGTTTTTGGAGACCTCCGTAGGTGTCGGCAGCATCAACTCTCCCATAGAAATCGATGGCCGCATCCACCGCCACGGGCGGGTCTACCTAAACGATCAGCAGCAGTGGCGAGAGGCCATCGCACCCACTAGCCAACTGAACCAGGAGATCGATACCTTCACGGAGGCAACCCTGCGAGCCGCCCAGATCCCTCATCCACCGCGTCGGGGAGACTTTGTGCAGTTCTACGGGCCTGCCTACACCTTTCAGCACCTGCCCTTTTGGTATGTGCTCGACCCCGACCCCTGGGCCAACCATCTCAATAACGGCGAGTTTTTTAAGGACAAGATTGTGCTGATTGGGGCGACGGCCAAGTCTTTTCAAGACTTTCACCCGGCCCCCTTTTCCCAAACCCTGCTGTACCCAGAGCCCATGGCTGGGGTAGAAATTCTAGCCAACGACTTGGCGAATCTGCGCCAGGGCACAGCCCTGAAACAACTGTCCTCCCCTTGGCTGCGGGCGACGCTGGTGCTGGTCTTGGGCGTAGGGGTTGGGGGAGTTCTGTGGCGCTTTAACCGTCCGGTGGCGCGCCTCGGCTGGACGGTGGCGGTGGGATCGGCCTGGTTTTGGATCGGCTACGGGAGTTTTGCGGTCGGTGGCTACCTGCTGCCCGTGGGAGCACCAATCCTAGGGTTTATGGTGATGGGCGGCATCTACGTGGTGGCGGATATCGTCACCGAGCAGATGCGGAAGCAACGGCTGCGTCAAACCCTGGAACAGTACGTCACCTCGCCCATTGTGCAGGAAATCA
>CAZWNR010000560.1:0-2826 GCA_964635665.1 uncultured bacterium
ATCGCCCCCACCCTCAAAGCTATCGCCGTTCAGCTCAAACACCCCCAGTACTACATCCTGCAAAACCTAGAACAAAGCTGGGTGATGACCACCCTCAGCAATCGCACCCAGCCCAATACCCGCAAAAATGTCGTCTACGCCTACCCCACCCTGCAAGACGCCGCTGCCAGCCAAGCCACCATCAAAGACCCCCAGGTGATGGCCCTACCCGTTCCCGTCATCAATATCCTGTTTCAACTGCTGGCCATGAAACCCATCGACAGCCTCATCTTCTGTGAAACCCCCGGCCAACTGGGCCAAGGCATCGAAGTCCGCCGTCAAGACATCGAGGCCCTCGTTCAAGCCCAACTGGCCCAAACCCAGGGCAACCCCATCCCCACCGACATCGCCTAGCCAAAACCCCTCCCAACCCCAACGGAAAAATCAGGAAATCAGTTGAGCTAGGTTCGCATCCTGTGCTACTTTATAAGACCGACGGGCGATTAGCACAGTGGTAGCGCACTTCCTTCACACGGAAGGGGTCACTGGTTCGAATCCAGTATCGCCCATACACATCTGTCGAATAATGTCGAATAACGATTTAGTTGTCATCGATCACACTTTCGTGTCGTCTCAACTGATTCGTTGTCGCCTGATCGAATTCGTATCGTTTAGGGCTTGCTAACGAATCGATCACACATCGTGTGTCGCTTAAATGCACTTCTCACCCTGAAGTATGAAGGAAGTGTGCCTTTCAAGCCACCCATGCTTACATAGCGCAGACATCTCCGATGTAGTACAGATGTCTGAAAACGCCGTAATGGGAAGGATTTGATAGGGAAATTTGACTAAGTGGGTGTATGCCACCTGGTTGACTAACAGACCAGGGCTCAATGGCTAATCTGGCTGGGGGGAGGATTCAGGGGGTAGCGCAGCGTCAGGGTCTGGATCTTCTGTGATCTCCTCTAGGGTTTCTTCGAGTATTTGGATGGCACCGCTGATACGGAGAAGCATATTGCGCAGGTTGGCTTGCTTGGCCTCTAGTTCGGCCATCGTTTTTTGACCCATTTCATATTCGATTTTGAGGGACTGGAGGCGTTGTTGGAGTTTGTCTTTCATGGGCGCAGCTAGGAAGGAATGAAATCGAACTTACACGGGGGAAAGAACCTTTTGCTTAAGATAAGGGGAGATTGGGCAGTGGTGGCCCTGTCTTCGGCTTTCTTTAACGGTAGGAGTGGGATATTGGGTGAGCCAATAATGCAGGAAGGTGATGTGTAGATATGTCGTTGGAAGGGCGCTATGGCTGTTACCACGCAAAAAATGACCTTTGCCGAGTACCTGGCCTATGACGACGGTACGGGAACCAAGTATGAGCTGGTGAATGGGGAACTGATTCCAATAGCGTTGGGGACAGGGCAACATGGGGCGACCGCGCACCGTTGATCTGTATGCCGTGGTCAACGCCATTCTGTAGGTCTTGACGACGGGGTGTGCTGGGTCGCTGTTACCCCAGGACTTTCCACCCTATTCCACGGTCTACTAATATTTTCGACAATGTAAACACGATGGCACCTGGAAGCGGGTCCATAACCCCTTGGTAGAATGGGTGCGGGTGGCCGAAGACCGATTTTCACCCCCAAGTGTCGGAGCCCTAGACTCCCAGATACAATCTTGAAACGTACCAGGCCAGCATCGAACGGCTTCAGCAATGGTTAGCGGCCCATCCAGAGTATGCGGTGGTAGGTCAACCCCGGCGCTTTTTCTACGATGGGCCATTCCTGCCGGATGCGATGAAACACAGCGACGTACAGATTCCCGTTCAGCCCCTAGGCATAACCACAGGCAGATAGATGATGCAAATATGGGTTGACGCCGATGCCTGCCCCAACGTGATTAAAGAAATCCTATTTCGGGCCGCAAAACGACTGGAAATAAGAACGACCTTGGTCGCCAACCAAGAGCTACAAATTCCAGGTTCTCCCTACATTGAATTTGTGCAGGTACGGGCTGGCCTAGACATTGCCGACAACTACATTGTCAAGCACCTAGAGGCTGGAGATTTAGTCATTACCGCCGATATTCCCCTAGCCGCAGAGGCCATCGAAAAGGGAGCCTATGCCCTCAATCCACGCGGGGAATTTTATGACCAGGGCAATATTCGAGAACGATTGTCCATGCGAAATTTCCTCCATGAACTGCGGAGTACGGGGGTGGATACGGGTGGCCCACCTCCCTTTAACCAGCGGGTCACAGGAGCTTTTGCCAACCAGCTAGATCGCTTTTTAACAAAGCACAATCGCTAGTTGCCTGACCCATCTCCAACGTAGGTTCAGTCGATCCCAGGTGATGACCCTCTAAATCCCCAAGTCCTTCAGGGCAAAACGAATCTGCTCCAGCCGTCGCCGATTCACCCCCAGATCAGATTCGCCTAACCGGGCGGCGGCTCGAACCTGAATCACAGGCTCATCCTCTGGAAAGTAGAACTCCGTGTCGTCCACAAACCCCATCAGGCGGCTAGTGGACTTCACCCGAATGTAGTCCTCTTGCTGCGCCACAATCTCGGTACGGGGCACCACGCCTAGAACCTTCGTCAGCAGGTCACGGGCATCATCCCGGCTTCTGGTGTAAGCAATCGGCGCAATAGCATGGTCTGGATCAGCGCCCTGACTCACCACACAATTCGGGGTAGCTGGGCAGGAAGACAGTTGGCCATCCTGAACGCCAAGGGTGGGAGTGTCCCTCGCAAATAGTGCTGAGAGTCCAGGGATTGCCCCTAGGGGCTGGGGGTTGGCTGCTGCGAGGGCCAGCGCTGGGGGGGTGGGAAAGAGCCATAGCATGATCGCGAGA
>CAZWNR010000561.1:0-2822 GCA_964635665.1 uncultured bacterium
TGCCCTACCCCCAGCCGAGGAATCGTCGCCCACCCAATCCGCTGAAGCACATACAGACCCCAAGGGGTTGCCTTGGGTTTGAGGTTAGAAAGTCCGCGATTAATCGCCGCCATCAGCACAATACGCTCGACCTTGGTGGCCCAGGGCATGGGTTTGGCCTTGCGTAGCAGGGTTTCGTCGTCGCCGTAGCCCATGGCAATCAGGTAGGTTTTGCGGATAATTAACCCGCCAATGCTGTAGCCAATCAGGATGATGCGCTCGTACTGTCCTCCATCTCCTCGCTGGCTTCGGGCTTGGTCGGCCTCGTGGATGTACTCCACTAGCTGATCGGCCACCCGCCGAGGATCGACATTCGAGAGCACATCGGCCCGATAGCGGGGCACCATTAAGTCCGCATCGGGCAGCCCCTCCCCCAGGGCCTCACACCAATCTTCGACCCGCTTGCCCAAACCGTGCAGAATCACGACCAAGGTGGTTGAGGCCCCGTGGGGAGTAGGGGTGGTGGCGGTGAGCAACCGGAAGTTCGCCATGGCAGCAACCAGTCATTATCACCACGAGAATAGCGGTGAATCTGCCTTAGCACCGTTAACTTTTTGTGGTTGAACTCCTGCCATCAAACCAGGCGACCGTTGCTAAGCTGCCCTGAAAGTTTGGGAGGTCAGATCCTCCCCAAAAGCAGAACCCAACCCCCACAGCAGGGATTGGATTCTGTTTCGTAACCATCAGCCGATCAGGCTAGGACAGGGGCGAGGATTTAGCCTACTGCTTGAAGGCGCTGGTTCCGGCATATTTGGCTTTGCCGCCCAGTTCCTCTTCAATGCGAAGGAGCTGGTTATATTTGGATAGCCGTTCGCCTCGGCAGGGGGCACCGGATTTGATTTGTCCGGTCATTGCGCCTACCACCAGATCCGCAATGAAGTCATCGGGGGTTTCGCCAGAGCGGTGGCTGACCATGCAGGTATAACCCGCCTCGTGGGACATTTTGATGGCGGCTAGGGTTTCGGTGATGGATCCAATTTGGTTCACCTTCACCAGGGTGGAGTTGCCCACGCCGTCCTTAATCGCCTTGGCGATAATGCTGGGGTTGGTGACAAAGGCATCGTCGCCCACCAGTTGAATACGGCCCCCCAGGCGTTGGGTCATCAGCTTCCAGCCTGCCCAGTCTTGCTCACCGAGGCCGTCTTCGATGGAGACGATGGGGAACTGATCCACCCAGCTTTCCCAGAGGGCGATCATTTCTTCGGAGGATTTGCGGCTTTGGTCGGATTTGTAGAACAGGTAGCTGCCGTCCTCTTGGTAGAGTTCGCTGACGGCGGGGTCTAGGGCGATGGCGATGTCGTCACCGGGGCGCAGTCCGGCCTTTTCGATGCCCTGCAAAATCACCTCAATGGCTTCCACGTTGCTCTTCAGGTTGGGGGCAAAGCCGCCCTCGTCGCCCACTCCGGTGCTGTAGCCCGCTTTGTTGAGGACGGATTTCAGGGCGTGGTAGACCTCGGCCCCATAGCGCAGGGCTTCGGAAAAGCTGGGGGCACCCACGGGGGCAATCATGAATTCCTGGAAGTCTACGCTGTTGTCGGCGTGGGCACCGCCGTTGATGATGTTGAAACAGGGCACGGGCAGCAGTACCGAATCGGCACTGCCCAAATGCACATAGAGGGGCACCCCCGCCGAGGCCGCAGCGGCACGGGACACTGCCATTGACACGCCCAGGATGGCGTTGGCACCTAGGGTGCCCTTGTTTTCGGTGCCGTCCATCTCCAGCATCTTGCCATCCACGGCAGCGAGGTCAGCGGCATCCATGCCCTTCACAGCAGGGGCAATGGTGTCGTTCACGTTGGCCACAGCCTTCAGTACGCCCTTACCGCCGTAGCGGGCCTTATCGCCGTCCCGCAGTTCTACAGCTTCACGAATCCCGGTGGAAGCACCGGAGGGCACCGCCGCCCGTCCTAGGGTGCCGTCCTCTAGCACCACATCCACCTCAACCGTTGGATTACCGCGAGAATCTAGGATTTCTCTCCCATGTACCGACGTGATTGCAACCATGACTATTCCTCCATTGAGATTCAATCCAGTGAGATTCGATGCCGCTGTCCCGCTAGGGGATGTGTCAAGGGGGGATAAATTTACCGCCCATTGACCTTTGGGACAGCGAACCAGCGGGTAAACCTGTAGTATCCTACCGAGTTAAAGCCCCGAAATCGCTTACTTTAGCTACGAACGTGGCGTCAACATCTAGGCAAAGCGAAGACTCAGTCAGGGTGAACCCTACCTCCGTCCCCATCACATATCCCAACCTCTCCCAGACGCACCACCGAGACCTAGGTGGATGGTAGCGGAGATAAAAGCTGGGATCAGGAATTCTCACAATCCCCTAAGGATCGCCGCCCTAGGGCATGGCCACCACCATCACACCCACAACGCACAACCAAGGAAAAAGCCAAGATTTACCAGGACAAACCAGCCAGGGATCAAGGCTATCCGGGTAATCTCATCAAACCCTGACAAGTTGTCTAAGTCCCACGGGTTGGACTCCGGCGTCCGTGGGCGAGGAGACCTTACCCCTAGGGCTTGTCAGCCTGGGCATTAGAGATTTTCCGATGCGGATCGGTATTATTTCTAGGATGTGGCCGAGAGGATGCCCTGGCAGCGGGGGCAGAGGCCGAAGAATTCTAGGGTGTGGTAGAAAATTTTGAAATGGTGAGCCTGGTGGAGCTGCTGCTCTAGCTCGTGGACGGGGCATTCATCAATGGCGATGGAGTTGCCGCACTGCAAACAGGTGAGGTGGTGGCGATCTTCCTGGGGCAGGCTGTAGAGGGCTTCCC
>CAZWNR010000562.1:0-2796 GCA_964635665.1 uncultured bacterium
CACCGCACCCCTACGACACCTGGGGCATCCTCGCCATCGTCAGCGGCCAAGACCACCATGAATTGCTGCATCGACCACCCAAGATGGACGACGCCAGAGCCCCGGAAGCTAAAACCCCTGGACTTTTCGACACCTTAATCCTAAACCCCGGTGATGTGCTCGCCTTCACCCATCACGCCACCCATCGCGTCAGCCCCCAAGGCGATAGTCCCACCGTCGCCTTGGGCCTTTACGGTGCGCCGAGGGTAGATAGGTGATTCTCCTTAGAGAATCTTATCCATGCCGTAAATTAGGGATTTAAGGGCCATCACCTGGCGAATGCAGAGGATTACTCCCGGCATAAAGCTGGCTCGGTCGCTGGTATCGTGGCGGAGGGTATAGAGTTGGCCCGGAGCCCCAAACAGGATTTCCTGGTGGGCAATCAGGCCCGGCAGGCGCACGCTGTGGATGTGGATACCCTCTGGGGTAGAACCACCCCTGGATCCGGGCAGGGTTTCGGTTTCCTTCACTAGGGGCGCGTTGAAGGACTTTTGGGCCTCGGCCAGCATTTGGGCGGTTTGCACGGCGGTGCCGCTGGGGGCGTCGGCCTTTTGGTTGTGGTGCAGTTCGATGATTTCCACGTGGTCGAAGTATTGGGCTGCCTGCTGGGCCGCCTGCTGCATCAGCACCACACCAATGGAGAAGTTGGGGATAATCAGACACCCAGTACTAGCCTTATCGGCAAACTCAGCGAGGTCACGAATTTGTGCTGGACTGAGTCCGGTGGTGCCCACCACGGGCCGCACCCCGTAGGCAATGGCCGCCCGAACCGATTCATACACCGTGTCAGGGTGGGTGAAATCCACCATCACCGCCTGCCCTTGGCTTTGGGCAGCAACTAGGGTAGCCTCCAGGTCAGTCATGATGGGCACTTCTAGGGGCCGAAAGCCAATTACCTCGCCAATGTCCTGGCCTAGGAGGTCAGGCTTTTTGTCGATGGCCCCCACCAGGGTCATGTCTTCGGCCTGGGCCACGGCTTTGATCACCTCACGGCCCATTTTGCCGCAGGCTCCGTTGACAACGACGGGAATGGTGGTTTGGGTAGTCATGGTGATGGCAATAAAAAACAGATTGTGGGTGGAACGGGCCAAGTTTTGGGAGATTCATCCTATCGGACATCTGCCCCGGTGACCCTGGTCTTGGAGGACGAAGAAACCTTGTCCCTACGGGGTTTCACAACCCCATCCAAACTAGACAGCCCCGAGGCCCGACCGGGTCAACGGCAAGGGCAAGGTCTCCTCACCCCGATATATCGGGTATGGATTGGGGGCCAGCCGGATTGATAAGGGATTCGGGGGCTGGGTAAGGCAATATTCCGCCTGGCACCGAGATAGCCAAGGGGACAGGTTTGCCTTGGGCCGGTAATCCTGAAAATGAGGATTGATTGACGAATCCTAGGATGGGCTCGCCCTAGAGTCTCTCAGCCAGAGACTTGAGGTATTCGGTATTCACGCCGGACTCGCGGGGGAGGGCGATTTTTCCGGTGCGGGCAATTTCGCGTAGGCCAAAGCGGTTAAGCACCTGCACAATGGCCACCATTTTACCGGGGTCGCCCACCACCTCCAGGGTGAGGGAATCCTCAGACACATCCACCACCCTAGCCCGGAAAATTTGGGCCAGTTCAATCACCTCGGAACGGTTGGCGCTGGTGGCGTTCACCTTTAGCAGCATTAGTTCGCGCTCGACGCAGGGGGTGTAGGTGATGTCGTTGACCTTGATCACGTTGACCAGTTTGTAGAGTTGCTTGGTCAACTGTTCAATCACCTGCTCATCGCCGGGAACCACCATGGTAATGCGCGACACGCCGGACTTTTCCGCAGGGCCAACCGCCAAACTTTCGATGTTGAACCCCCGACGGGCAAACAGCCCTGCAATGCGGGTGAGAACTCCGGCCTCATCTTCCACCAGCACGGAAATGGTGTGCTTGATGGCCTGGGGCACGGCGGGGGCAGCGGTGGGAAGGGTGGCAGTGTTCACCATAGGACAGGGAAGGAAATTCGCTAGGGTTGGGACAGTGTTTTTTGCGGCGGAAGGACGGACTCAAAGGGCATGGACGGCACCCCAGGGTCACCTCAAAGGCTACAACGAGGACAATGGCAGGCATCATCCCCAAACCATCATCATACTCCGAAAACCCGACCCATCGGCAGGCGCAACAATGGCTTAAGTAAGTAGGGTAGGCACTACCCACCACCCAATCTTGACGTAGATGCTGACTACCGAATCTTGATTTCGTGGGAATGTAGGTGATCGGGCAAGACCACCGCCGCTGTAATGTCCAAGGGCATTTCGGCTTTTACGGTCGCCATTGCCCAGCGCAGCCGCTTCACATTCTCTGGATTGGCCAAAATCGGTCTGCGGCTAAACGTTAAACCAGCGCCTACCCCTCCAGCTTGCCACCCACAAAGGGGGTGCTCCAAAGCTGCCAGTTTTCTTTATTAAAAGGAGATCGCCAGCGGCGGATCAGGTCGCTTTCTAGGCGTTGGCGAGCTTTGCGGTCGGTGGCGGCGTGGGGCCAAAAGCCAATATTCACCGCCACGGGGAGATCGTGGGTGCGGTGGGCGGCCACATAGCTGAGGATGTAACGTTTGCAGTCGTGGACGCCCTGCCAGCGCTGGTTAGATTTCACGGTTTCCCCCACATAGAGGAGCAGCGGCACCTCGTGATCCACCACAAAATAGAGGGCCGGAACGCCCGCTTCCTGGAACTGGCCGCGCCAAAATTCGGCGTTCTGGGGCGGCAAGGTAAAGGGATCAA
>CAZWNR010000563.1:0-2772 GCA_964635665.1 uncultured bacterium
AGTGTGGGTTCGTCATGGCAGGGGCAATGCCTGACACAAAAGGACATGCCCCATTGTAGACACAAGCGCCAAAATCGCTGGGTAGGGAAGGCCAGTTTTTGATCTGGGTTGGTTGTTGGTTATTGGTTACTAGCTATTGGGGGTTGGGAGTTAGGAGGGAGGCAGGCAGGGGATACCGCGCGAGATGGCAAGAAGCAGGGACGAAAAATTGCTGTTCCAAAGGGGCGTTCTCGTGGCAAACTTGCACACAGGTACCTGTCTATACCGTTGATGGACCGTGTTGTGGGGGCGATGAGGTGAGGCCATGGCGTTTGAATATCCTGAAGACTTAAAGTATCTAGACACCCATGAGTATGCGCGGGTAGACGAAGAGGAAAGCATCGTCACCGTGGGCATCACCGCCTTCGCCATTGATCAACTGGGCGACATCGTGTTTCTAGAACTCCCTGACGTGGGCGACAGCGTTGAAAAGGGGGAGCGCTTTGGCAATGTTGAATCGGTGAAAGCGGTGGAGGAATTGAAGTCTCCGGTGGATGGTGAAGTACTAGAGCGCAACGACGCCCTGATCGACGCCCCAGAGCAAATTGGCGATGACCCCTACGGCGATGGCTGGCTGATTAAGGTAAAGGTTGAAAACCTCGACGATCTAGATGACGCCATGTCCGCCGCAGAGTATAAGGATCAAGTGGAAGGCTAGGGGGCAATGTTAATCCAAAGGGGGGATGAGTGTTTGAATCAGGGCACCTTGGTTCAAGGCACCCTGATTGAAAGTATCAGCCCACAGATCCGCTAGACACTGCGCCCACCGCTAGCCCCACTAAGGCACCCATCGGTACCAGTTGCCAGGTAGGCCGCTTAAACCGCACCAGGGCAACCAAGGCCGCTAGGCTCAAGCCAATGGCTACGAGGGTTAGGGGCCAGGTCTCCTGAATCAGCGCGGCTTGGGCCAAGGGTAGGGTAGCGGCGAAGATAGCTCCCAACACCGCTGGCAGCACCCCCCGTAAAAAGCACTTTACCCTGGGGTTTTGGCGCAGCCGCAGCAAAAAGGGCGAGGCCAACCCAATGAAGCCGAAGGACGGCAGAAAAATAGCCACCGTAGCCACTAGGGCTCCCAGAAACCCCGCCACCTTGTAGCCCACAAAGGCGGCGGTGATCACCACGGGGCCAGGGGTAAGTTCGCCCAGGGCTACCCCGTCCAAAAATTCGCTGCGGGTCATCCATTGAAAGTCATCTACCACCGAGGACTCCAGCAGGGGAATAATCACCAGCCCGCCACCAAAAATAAACGCCCCCACCTTGACGAAAAACGACGCCAGCGGCCAAGCGTAGGTCTGAATCCGCTCTATTCCCCAAAAGCTAGAAACCGCCAGGGGTTCACTGGGAATCTGGGCCAATAGACGGGGCATGGTTTGACCCACGGGCCACAGCGGCGCTAACCAGGCGGGGTGGGGTGTTCCCGTCGATGAGGATGCCGAGGAAGCCTCTCCTGGGGGAGCCGTAGGCGGACGATAGACCAGCAGCCCGACAATACCCGCCAGCAGAAACAGCAGCAGCACGTTAATGTTCAGCCCCCAGGCCAGCAGAAACGCCCCTAGGGCAATGGCTACCCCAGCTTTGTCCTTAATGGATTTTTTGCTGAGCTTCCAGCTAAAGGCCAGGATGATGGCAATTACCACCGGGGAGATGCCGAAGAACAGGTGATCAATTTGGGGCACCCCCTGAAACCGAAAATAGGCCCAGGACAGCACCACCATGATGGTGAAGGCGGGCAGGATGAAACTGGTGCCCGCCACCAACGCGCCTAGGAACCCCGCCCGCACGTAACCCGTGTAAATCCCGGTTTGGGTGGAGGCTGGCCCCGGTAGCATTTCACAGATGGCCACCCCCTCTAAAAATTGCTCTTCGCTGAGCCAGCCTCGCCGCACCACCGCTTCATCGTGAATCATGGCGATATGGGCCTGGGGGCCACCAAATCCAAAGGCTCCCAGCTTTAAAAACAGTTGCGCCAGTTCCATCAAACGCGGCCCAATGGGAGATTTGGGAGGGGAGGTTTGCGCATCAGAGGCAGGCGGCATGGGCAAAAAATGGTTCGGTTCGATCACTGTCCTTCACTATAAAAGACGCAGACACAATCCCAAGATCGTCTTCAATACATCAAAGGTCTACCCTAGGAACCCATGGCGATGCGGATTTCGATAACCTTGCCGAGGACGTTTGAAAAGCCGAAGCGCGGCCTAATACGAAGAGGATTACAGGTCATCGCCCAGGCTGTAGCCGTCTCCGGCCAGGTAGATCACCACCTCTTCCGTGGGCGGCAACAATTGGGTCACGGTTTTGCCCGCCTGGGTAATGGGGATAGGGATGTGGGGCCGCGCCAGGGAGAGGCTGACCCGTTCGACGGGCTGTCGGGCTAGGGCCAATTTGAGGAAGGCTTGGCCCGCCTGACCGCTTTCTAGCCGCATCACCGATTCCCCCCGTTGCAGAATGGCGTGGCCTAGGGTTTCGGCATCGGCCAAAAAACGAGGATCGCCGCTGGCGTTGTAGGTATCCACCAAAATCTCCAAAAAGAAGGTCTGCTGGGCATCTAGCTCCTCCGCTGGGTTCCCTTGGCCCCGTTGGATGGCCTCCGGTGCCAGCCCCCCCTGCCCCATGGATGCCAAGTTTTGCCAGGCCCGCCGCAGCCGTTCTAGGTAGGCGGTTTTGCCCGTGGCGGCGTAGGCTTGCTTTAGGATGGCCAGGGTGTTGTATTTGCCGTCGCCGTAGAGGGTGTCC
>CAZWNR010000564.1:0-2764 GCA_964635665.1 uncultured bacterium
GTTCCATGGATACCTGCTTCACTGATGTCACACCTCACCACCCTCGAATCAGCCTGGAGTGGGCCTTGACCCATCTATGGGCACCCTACCGCTGATTCTCCACCCTTGTCCCTGTTGCTGAGACACCTCACGATCTGTCACCCCGAGGGGCTCCTCCACCCTTAAAAACCCTTTGTCCCATCGTAATGTGTTAATCAATATTAAGCCCATTCTGACCATGACTCATCGGTCTAGGGATAGGATGAGAACACAGATTTACTGTTTTTCTATAGACAAACGTTAAGGATTAATACCTATGAGTTTATTTATCCCAGTAATTTTGGCAGGTGGCAAGGGTGAGCGTTTTTGGCCCGTCAGTCGCCTGGCCTGTCCAAAGCAGTTCCTTTGTCTCGATGGCAGCGACCGGAGTTTGCTCCAGGCAACGGCGGATCGGCTTTGCCAGTTGACGGGCACCTGGGACGATCTGTGGGTGATTACCGCTGGCCATTTGGCGGATCGGGTGCGGGAACAACTGCCCCACCTGCCAGAGACAAACCTACTGGTGGAGCCCGTGGGGCGCGATACGGCCCCGGCGGTGGCCTGGGCGACGCTGGAAATTGCTCAGCGCTACGGCCAAGAGGCGGTGGTGGGTTTTTTCCCGGCAGATCACTGGATCGCTGATGAGGAGGCCTTTTGCCAGACTCTGCGGGCCGCTGCCGCCCTGGCCGAGGAGCGAGGAGCCATCGCCACCCTAGGGATCGCCCCCACCTATCCGGCAACAGGCTATGGCTACATTGAACAGGGTGAAGCCGTTGGCACCTACGGCGATCTGCCCGCCTACCAGGTCAGCCGCTTTACCGAAAAGCCCGATTCCCCCACTGCCCAGACCTTTATTGACAGTGGCCGCTTTAGCTGGAATAGCGGCATGTTTGTGTTTCCGGCCCAGACCATGCTGGAGGAACTGAAAACCCATGCCCCCAACCTGATGCAGCCCATTTTGGATCAGGGCGTGGCGGCCTACCCTAGCCTAGAAAAGCTCAGCATTGACTACGCAGTCATGGAGCACACCACCCACGCCTACGTCATGCCCGTGGCCTTCGGCTGGGATGACCTAGGGGATTGGAACGCCGTGGAGCGTCTGCTGAAGCAACCCGACGACAAGAACGTCAATCTCGCGACCCACATTGCCCTTGATACCGAAGGCAGCATTGTCTACGCCTCCAATGCCGAAGAAGTGGTGGTGACCATCGGCCTCAGTGACGTGGTGATTGTGCGCGACGGTAACGCCACCCTGGTCGTTCACAAAGACCGCACCCAGGATATCAAGCAAGCCGTCAAACAACTCGGATCTGAGGAACGGTTCCAACACCTACTCTAGGGTTGGTTGACGGACAAAGGGTTCTACACCGGGCGCGAAAACCGCGCCCGGACAGCATTGGGGTCATATCTAAGGATGTTGGCCCATGTGGGGGATCTGATTCCCTGAACCTCCGGCTCTTGATGCGTTTGCGGACCGACTTAGCTGTCGGTAGACCAGAGAGTGCAGCGCCCTGGGCGGGGCTTGATATAATCTTTGGGATCATAGGCCGCCTATGGCATCGTGATCCGGGTAGCCGCCTACTGTTGCGGGTTGTATTTGCTATGCCTTCCACCATCGACGACATCGACCTCCAGGCGCGCCAAGGTAGCGTGGCCGCTATCATTCAGCTTTTGAACGAACACTTTGCCAAGTCTGGGATTCGTACCCGGGCGGTGCAGGATAATGGCGTTCTCCAACTGCTCGTAGAAGCCCCCACCGCTGAACAACTGCCCCAGGCTACGGTGGTGGATGAGGTAAAAACGGTGCTGGAATCCATCAGTCCTAAGGGCATCACCAAGGTCAATATCAACAGCCGCATTGTGCAAGAGCAGCAGTTGTTGTGGCTCGATGAAATTAAGCGAGACCCTGAAAATAGCCTGCTGTGGGCAGAACCCGTTACCCTCAAGCGCCCGAACCCCGTTCTGCGGCTATGGCAGGATTTACGCGCCCCCCGCCAGCGCGCCCCCTTTTTAGAAGATGTTCCCAGCAAGAAAAGCCCCGCCAGTCGGTCGGCCTTTTGGCGAGGGCTGATGGGGGGAGCCAGCCTCGCCCTGCTACTGCTGATTGTGGGCTGGGCCACCAAGGATTGGCTGCGGTCTAGCCTGGGGGGGATATCTCAACCCGCACCCACCCCTACCGAATCGCCCACCATTCCCCCGGATCAAGATCCCTTTGTGTTGGCGGTGCGCATTGCCCAACAGGCGGTGGAGGATGGAAAATCCGCCACCACTGCCGCCGAATGGCTGGATCTAGCGGTACGCTGGCAGCGGGCCTCGGACTTAATGGCTGAGGTGACCCCAACGGATGACCGCTACCCCGTGGCCCAGGATCGCATCGCCACCTACGCCAGCAACAAAACCCGCGCCCTAGAGGAGGTAGAGCGGCTCAAAGCTGCTGAATAGCATTCAGTTTTCTCGATTTCAACTGAATTATGACCCGTTTCCCCAATTTCGACGGGTGTTTAGCCTGATCGCCCTAGCCTAGCGCCGATGCGCTACCCTAATCAGGGATTGTTCTTAGGGTTTACCCATAGCGCTTTGCCCTGCGCTAATTGTGCGCAGAACTGTCTACCCGTCTCACTGCAGTTTGTGCCCCGCTCTGAGGGAGCCTGCGGCTGGGATCGTTATACCTAGGAAGGTCGGTATGTCTCGGTTACGTTTGCTGTTGGCATCTACTCCCGTGGGGCCTTTGGGATCGGGCCTGGGG
>CAZWNR010000565.1:0-2764 GCA_964635665.1 uncultured bacterium
CCACCCAAGGCAAACTGTTTTAAGCTAGACCTATCTCTGCCGAGATCCCCACCATGCTCAGCACCGCCCACCTCGAACAAGCCCTCCTCGATCACCTACGCCAACTCCCCACCGAAAAGCAGCAAGAAGTCCTCGACTTTGCCGAATTTCTGTGCCAAAAAGTTTCGCCACCTCTGGCCACCACCACCAAACCATCCCTGCAACAGTTAGCCCGTCTGCCCCTAGCTCAGCGGCACTAGGCGCTAGAACCGTTCATCGCCGAAACCGCTCAAGACTTCAGAACCGATCCTGAACTAACCGAGTTTGCCGCCTTAGATAGCCAGGAAAGCGAGGCGTTAAATACACCATGATACAAACCCTTGAACAACGCACCTATACCCATGAAGAATATCTGGAGTTTGAGACGGCTTCAGAAGAACGCCATGAATATGTGAACGGAGAAATTCGCTCCATGACGGGAGGGACACCTGATCACAACGAAATAGCCATTAACCTAGCCACCCTACTCAAAGCCACCTTGCGAGGCAAGCCCTACCGAATTTTCGGGGCCGATCAACGGCTGTGGGTTCCGGATCGCAATCTTTACACCTATCCTGATGTTATGGTGGTCGAGAAGCCGTTACAGCTTCAAACGGGCCGCACCGACACCATAACGAATCCCTACTTTATTGCCGAAGTATTCTCTAAATCAACCCAAGACTACGACCACGGCGAAAAATTCTCCGCTTACCGCCCCCTAGAAAGCTTCTGCGAATATCTGCTGATTGATCAGTATCAAATCCACGTAGAGCACTACATCAAAACATCGGCTCATCAATGGCTGCTATCAGAATATAAGGATCCAAATATTACGCTGTCCTTCAGTGCGTTTGAAGCTCAAATCGCAATCATTGATCTCTATGAGAACATCGAGCTTGAAAACTTAATTGATGACTAAAATAAATCAGCATGGTGCGTTAGGCTCAGTCAAACCATTTTCAACCTTTATCCAACTTCCAGCCAGAACCAAGGATAAAGATCTTCGAGAAGTAAAGCCATATAGAGAAGCCTCCTTGAATAAGGATGGGTTTGCAAACTTTGGAACACCATCCAGGTTCTAGCAGGTTCTAGGCAGCGTAGGTGGGTCGCCGGGGCCAGGTAGCGTGGATGTGAGCGGGGCGGTCTGCCATGCATTGGTCGGCACTGAGGCGCTGTTGACAGGCGGTTTTGTCTGCTGGGGTGAGGTCGCTGTATTGCACATCGCGGCGCAGAATTAGGCCGTTGTGGCTGACGAGGAAGCGGGGCAGGGTGGTGTCGTCTACCCGTTGCAGGGTGGTGATGTCGTAGGTGGTGTAGGTGGTGAGGTTGGGGTCGGCAAAGTCGATATCGATGACGGTGAGCGCTTTCCAGGGAGCTAGGCTGCCATCAATCAACGTGCGCGGGCCAGAGCCAAGCAACCCGGCGTGGAGCAGTTGCAGATTGCCCCGATGAGCTGGATAGTAGGCGTGCTGGTGGCCACTAATGAGGGTGTGGACGTTGTGGCGTTCGAGGATTTCCTGAAGTTGGGGGGCATTGTCTAGCACTTCCCCTGGTTGGTCGCGCCGCTGGGCTACCCCATAGAGGGGCAGGTGGCTGAGTACCATCCGCGCTCTGGCTGACTGGGCGGCTTCGCTGGAGAGGGCCGCTTCTACCCAGGCCAGCTTGTCGGCAGGAATTTGGCTGGAGGAACCATCCCAGGCCATAAAAAACACCCCGTTTTGCTCGAAGGTGTAGAAGAAGGGAAAGTCGGTGCGGTCGATGAAATTCACCCCTGGATCGTGGGCGGGGGCGTTCCAATAGGCCGAAGCCAAATCCCGTTCCTGCTGAAAAATGAACTGATTATTTTGGCCTCTAGCGCTAGAGGCATCGTGGTTGCCTAGGGTGAAACCGTAGGGCATGCCCTGCTGCCGCAGCGGTGCCGCCACATGGTCATCAAAGGCTTGCCACATGGCGTTGACCTGAGCCACCGTGAGGGACTGCTTTTGCCCCGCCACCATATCGCCGCTACACACCACCGCATCCGGCTGCCAAAAGGGCACCAGGGCAATGGCCTTGTCCACTTCGGGGTCGTAGTCGGTGGAACCATAGGCGCTGTTGAGGTCGCTGATCACCACCAGGCGCACATCCTTGCGGGGCGGGTTATACAGCCCCTCCGGCCCAGCGCTGGCAATGATAGCCTGGGCTTCCGCCGACAGCACCGGGGCTTCCGTCGGTGAGGAATCATCCGCTGAGGCGGCATGGTCTGCACCCCCATCCATAGCCGATCCCCCCTCACGGGCTGAATCGGGGCTAACTTCCGCCGTTGCACCCGTTTCTGGGGTAGCCGGATCCGCCGACAGCAGTACCCGCTGGGAACAGGCCAAACAAATCGCCAAAATTAGCCCCAGGCTAAGACCCGTGACAAAGCGTTGGACGTGGGGAGACATCGGACGGGAGAAGGTGGGGCGCATGGTGTCGGCTTAAATCGGGTCGGATTGAATGGGGCCAGATTGAATGGGGTCGGGTTGAATCCATGGGGCCAAGCAGGGAACCATCCCAGGGACTAACTTACCCCAAGGGCTGTGCTTTTGGGGGAGGAAGAGAACCAGAATTTAGGGGCGGCGGTTGGGGCGCACCGCAGTGCGCCCGTAGGGAGGATTGGGGCCAATGGTTGGGGCGTACCGCAGTGCGCCCGTAGGGAGGATTGGGGCCAATGGTTGGGGCGCACTGCGGTGCGCCCGTACAGGGGATTCTGGGATCTCAATTC
>CAZWNR010000566.1:0-2762 GCA_964635665.1 uncultured bacterium
GTCGGCCCCCCCCCCCGGCCGGCGGGGGGGGGGGGGGGGGGGGGCCCGCACATACCCGCCTCCGGTGGTTGATCCGGTCGTGGGGGGCGGGGGCGCAATGGGAAGCGTGGCTAGGGGCGGGGCCGAGGGTGTCGTCGAGGGTGGATTCAGGGGGGTACTCAGGCTAGGCGCATTTGATCCGGGTGGTGGGGTGGTGGCCACGCCGATATTCGTCAAAGGTGCATCGTGGGTGAGGTAAATGTGTCCTGTGGGCTGACCATTGTAGAGGCGGCGGGTGAGTTGCCAGCCCGGATTGAGCTGAATCCGCAAAAAGCCATCGGCGCGGCCCTGGGTGCGGCCAATTTCGATGGCGGGTTGGCTGCGGTCGCGGGTGGGGCGGGCAAACAACACCAGGTCATTTTGGCGGGGGGATATTTCCAGCCTATACTGGACGCCCAAATCCTCGCCGTTGACCCGCACCGAGTAGCCGTTGCTATCGGTTTTGCGGTCGCAGGATCCGGCAAAGTCAAAATTTAGCAGCAGCGGATTTACCACCGTGGGGCCGCCTGCCTGGCTTTGCTCCTGCCAGCACTGGCGACGGTTGGGGATCTGCTCCAAAATGGTCAGGTTATAAAACGCCCCATTGCGGACGGGGGTGGCCACTGGAATGGCCAGGTTGGGGTCGATGGATTGTTGCCCAAAGGTATTGGCCGAGGCCGCAGCAGGGGCAACGAGCCCAGCCACGGCAGCGGCCACCGTGGCCGCCAAGGGCACCAGGGAACGGGTCAAAGGAGCCATAAAACAGGGTGTGGGTGTGTGAGCGAACGCAGAGGATGGGCCAGGAACCAACGTGGGGGGTAGACCTAGGCCGACGATCCTACCTCAGATTTTGAGGGCTAACCCTGGGAGGACAATGCCGCAGTGTCGCAGTTTACCGATTGTCCCTACCTGGGCCGTCGGGAGGGACGAGACTCGTACCTAGGCAGAGCCTGGGCGCAACCTGCGAGGCTCCAGCCTCAGCGCATGGCCCCAGGGGTTGGTTGCCAGACTCTGACTGGGAACCAGGATCACCGGAGTCTGGCAACCAGGAGTACAAAAAAGCCGACCCCTGGGGATCGGCTGATCAGATCGGCCCCTAAGAACGGCACAATGGCCTTTTTCCCTGGGTATTCGATCTTAGGATGTAGGTCTTAGGATTTAGTCGGTAGTACACCTTAGCCCTAGGGCTTGATTTGGCGGAAACTGGTGTAGGCCCGCTCAGGATGGTAGATGTGGCAGCGGCCTACGATGGTTTTCATCAGATCCCACGAGAAGCGGGTATCTTTCATCAGCGGCCCCCACTGTTCTTTCAGCGCCGCATAGGCAGGCCGCAGGTTGTAGGACGGAATGCCAACTGAAATATGGTGGGGAACATGGACGTTGATATCGTGGCACAGCACCTCGACCCAGTGGGGATAGTCGCAGTGGAGGGTGCCGCCGAGTTGCGCTTCTACTTCATTCCAGGTGGCGGCGGGGCGAAACTGAATTTCGGGGATGGTGTGGTGCACCAGGGTGAAGGTGCTCATCCAGAAGTGGTAGCCCAGCCAAGGCATTAGCCAGTATTTGACGATGCCCCAAGGCCCAGCTACCGCCCACAGGGTCGGGAAAAAGATGGCCGAGAAAATCACCACCGCAGCGATGGAACGGCTGACCTTGGCGCGATCACGGGGTTCAAAGTTGCGCAGATCAAAGTGCAGTACCGCCCAGTGGGCCACAGAAGCTAGCCACCACAGCCAACCCCGCATCCCTTGGTAAACCCCCTTCATAAAGCCGCTAGCCTCGGTAAATTCTTCCGCAGTCCAGGGCGTCCAGGCATTGTCGATATCTAGGTTGTTGGTGTGGCGGTGGTGGATATCGTGCAGTAACCGCCAGCTATGGAAGGGGTAGATCAAGGGCAGCATCGCCACATGGCCCACCAGATTGTTTACCCAGCGACGATTGGAAAAGGAACGGTGGCCGCAGTCATGGCCGATCACAAAAAAGCCCGTCAGAGCTGTTCCGGCAAAGAACCAGGCAAAGGGTAGTAAAAACCAGGGAGAGAAATAAATTGCCACATAGCCCAAAGCCGCCGCCGCTACGCTGAGGGCTACGGAGGCCCAAGCTTTGCGGGGATCTTTTTGAAAATAGGCTTTAGGAATACTTTGGATGACCTGCTTCAGGGTCAGGTCTTGGTAAGAAATGGCATCCGATTGAACGACAGAAGGCTCAGCAGTTGCAGTCAAAGAACGGTCTCCACGAAATGAACAAGGCTAGGCTATCTTGCCCAAAAAAAACCTGTCCTTCCCTCGCTGGAAAAGAACAGTGCCGACGCCGGATGGCCAAGCAGTACGGAGAGGGAACGACTGGGTGGAGCCGCTTCGAGCGTGACTGTAGAGCACCTGGCGGAGCAAGAACCAAATGAGAACACTTAGTATTCCTTAACACTTATACCATGTTGCACCGGGGCCGCCCACTCTTTTGCCGACCTCAAGCCATTGCGTTCTATGAACGATTATCCCTAGAGTCCTGGGACTTAAGGGACAATAAAATGTAGCCTGAAGTACATTTCAGCAAAGGCCAGGGGACGAATCCAGGGCGGGCCTAGGGCAACCCCTCAGCCGGTCTAGGGCGTCTACCCTATTCCTTCTATCCCGCGACCCCATTCCTGACGTGTGGAGGCTGGTGCCATGGATGTTCAACAGTTTTTGCATGAATACAACCGGGGTGATCGGAACTTCTCGGGGGTGCGACTGCACCAAGCCGAT
>CAZWNR010000567.1:0-2755 GCA_964635665.1 uncultured bacterium
GGTATTGGATATAAAACGGGTCTTTAGGATTCTGCAAAGGCTGCTGTGCCATGCAGATGCTTGCCGTAAAGAGAAGAATGATAAACAAATAATGTTTCATTTAGGGCCAGTGGGGCCAGATCCAGAGGGGTTAAAGCCAGAGCTATCCGTGCGGCCTGCGGCCTTGTCCCGATTGTCGGAACGATTGGTGGATTGGCTCGATGCGGTTGATCCGCCCTGACCGTTGGCTTGGGCGCTGCCTACCCCCGCTGCGGCATCGCGCCGCTGGCGATAGGTTTGGTAGGAGCTAGAGGCCTGGGATGAGCCCGTTTGGCCCGCGCTTGAGGTAGAGGACGTTCCGTGTGCTGAAGTGCTATTAGAGGTACCATTCGCTGCGGTGCCGTTGGTCGAGGGTTGGCCCGTATCGGCCTTAGCCTCGCCGTTGGTCGCTGTGCCCTGACCGTTGCTAGCGGCGGTACCGGTTCCGTAGGGCGGTTGGCCGTAGGTGTTCTGTTGATAGCGGTAGTAGCGGCTTTGGTAGGTGGAATTGGTCGATTGATCCGTACCGGTGGATCCATTACCGGGGGTGCTGGTGTTCTGACTAGGGCCCTGGGCCGAGCTGGGTTCGTAGGGACGCCGATAGTTGCTGCCGTAGCCGTAGGGCGGGCGATAGTTGTTGCCGTAGTAGCGTCGGTCGCTGCCCTCGCTGGAGGACTGAGAGGCGGAATAGTAGCTAGAGGCGGAGGACTGATAGCGGCTGGCGCTGCCGGTGCGGTTGGTGGTGGCACTGGCGCTGCCGGTGCGGCCATTGCGGTTGTGGGAACGCAGCACATCCCGCGCATGGTTAAGGGCTTTGATTTTGTCCTGGGCCTTTTGATACAGGCGCTCGTTATCTTGGGGAATGCGGTCGGGATGCCAAACGAACACCAAATCCTTATAGGCCTGGTTGATGTCCTCCAGGGAGGCACCAGGCTCTAGCTCTAGAATTCGGTAGGCGTTATCCAGCTCTCGCATAGGGAGATATTCTCGCGCAGAGGCCGTGGGGTGAAGTGCTTAATTCCTAACATTTTAGGCGGGTTCCCCGTCCCGCGTAAGGGTGCCGGGCATATCTACGGTTCAGCTTAAGGGTCGTTGGCCCCAAGGCCCTGATTCTTAAAGCAAATTTCGGGGATCGCCACGGCTTAATATAGGGACATAAAACCAAGTTCAGCCCGTCCCCAGGGTAAATCCTCGGCAAACGGCCCCTTTTGGATTTGGATCCGGTCTATTCAGCGGTTGGGAGGTAACAATGCGGATTTTAGTCATGGGCGGCACCCGGTTTATTGGGGTGTCTCTCACCAAATTGCTTGTGGCCCAGGGCCATGAGGTGGTGCTGTTTAACCGGGGCAAAAAGCCTGCGCCCGTGGAAGGCTTGCAAACCATTGTGGGCGACCGCACCGATGCCGATGCTTTGAAAGGTGCGCTGGCGGGAGAATCCTTTGACGCCATCTTTGACAACAACGGGCGCGAATTGTCGGACACTCAGCCCCTGGTGGAACTGTTTGGCGATAAGGTACAGCACTTTGTCTACGTGAGTTCCGCCGGGGTGTATCTCAAATCCGACCAAATGCCCCACATCGAAGGGGATGCGGTGGATCCTAACAGCCGCCACAAGGGCAAATTTGAAACCGAAGCCTACCTCCAGGCCCAGGGGGTGCCCTTCACCTCCGTGCGTCCGGTCTATATCTATGGCCCCCAAAACTACAACCCCCTAGAAGCCTGGTTCTTCAACCGCATTGTGCGCAATCGCCCCGTTCCCATCCCCGGCAACGGTATGCACCTCACCCAGTTGGGCCATGTGCAGGATTTAGCCGAAGCCATGGTAGCGGTGCTGGGCAACGACACCGCCATCGGCCAGATCTACAACATCTCCGGCGAAAAGGCCGTTACCTTTGACGGGCTGGCCCGCGCCTGCGCCCAAGCCGCCGGGAAAGATCCCGCTGACCTCAAGATCGTCCACTACGACCCCAAGGCCTTTGACTTTGGGAAAGCCAAGGCCTTCCCCATGCGGGTGCAGCACTTCTTCACCGCCATCGACAAAGCCCAGGCCGAACTCCACTGGGCACCTAAGTTTGATCTGGTAACGGGGCTGAAGGACTCCTTCCAAAATGACTACCTAGCCACAGGCAACGACAAAGCCGAAGTAGACTTTAGCCTAGACGATCAAATCCTCGCCGCCTAGACAGATCTTGAATCGATAGCGGGGATAGGGCCATCATCCAATCACCATGGGGCTGGGACAATGGGAAAGGCCCGCTGTCCTAGGCCCAATCTGCTCTAACAAAGGGGGTAAGATAAACGGGTTAGGTAAGTCACTTCATGGGCATTAGACCCTTTGTTCCCTCGTGGGCTGGGGTCGGAACTTTGCAGAAATGCGTGACAGTCCGGCAAGCTTTTTTTCGACAATCGTGGTTTGAGCGAGTCGGTAAGACAGGTTAATGGCAACACTACACATTGGTTGGTTTCCACAGTCACAGCAGTTTTTCCTTTGGGGAGAGGCTTGGAAGCCGTTGCCCCAGGAGGGATTCAATGCCTGGGAACAGGTGTATCTCCACCCCTACGCCATCGACCAAACCGAACTCAATGCCTTGTTAACCCGGCTGCAACAGGCCATTCTCGGCAGGGGGGAAGGGACCCTTGTGCCCGCTGCCCTCACCGCCGATGGCGGCAGCCGCCGCAAAGCGGCCAGTAGCCAAGGCAAGCGCACGACTAAAGGCCCTCGCAAAGGGGCCGAACC
>CAZWNR010000568.1:0-2752 GCA_964635665.1 uncultured bacterium
CAACCGCTGACAGGTATAGTTACAAATAGCAGCACCTCTCTGCGACTACTGACAAGCAAGACAGAAGACCTTGAAGGCGCCCGAGAAGCCGTGCGGCGGACACTGCGAGATGGTGACCGCGCCCTGCAGGTCATATCGCGGCTGCGTGCTCTGTTTGCCAACTATCCCCACTTGGCGGTTCCTGAGGAGGCCGATCCCCCGGTGGTGGCCCCGGAGTCCTCCGATGCAGGGGATCTGTCCGACCTGGATGATGCCAATCTCGCCTAGTTCCATTACCATAGCCCCCCAGAGGTGCCTGTCGTTTTGATCAATCAGGAACCGAATCGGCCAGGTTTTCGTTAGGGAGGCAGGGCACCCCTCAGCCGTGGTGGAGGCGAATCATTCAGTATGGTCAATCAATCCTTAACATCATCAGCAGACAAGCCTTCGGTGCGGCTAGGGCGGCTAGGGCGATGGCCTAGGTTCGGGAGGCGATGCGGCTGGGGGCGAGCCCTGGTCCTTCAAGGGATAACCTTGGCCCTGGGGCTGGGGGGAATGGCCTTACCCAGTTCGGCCCAAACCCTGAATGTCTACTGCCAGGTCACCCAGGCAGAGGCGACGGCTAAGGAGGAACTGCGGCGGGCGGCCTTTAGCGGCAATGCCACCGCCCAGCAGCAATACCAGGCCATGGTACGCCAACAGGCCGAAAACCTGCGCCGCTGCCGTAGCCAGCGGTGGCCCCAGCGGCAGGCGGTATGGCTGCGCCTCTACCCCTGCGACCTTCAGCCTGGGGTGCTAGAGGCGGTGTTGGATCGGGTGGTGAACCTGGGCTACAACGAAGTCTACGTCGAAGCCTTCTACGGGGGGCAGGTGCTCTTGCCCCAGGCGGATAATCCCACGGCGTGGCCCTCGGTGGTGCAAACCCCCGGCTACGAGCGGCGGGATCTCCTAGCGGAAGCTATCGAAAAGGGTCGCTACCGAGGGCTGCGGGTGGATGCCTGGGTCTTTACCCTCAACTTTGGCTACAACTATGGCCAGCGCCAGGATCGCCAGGAGGTGCTAGCCCGCAACGGACGAGGCCAGACCACCCTCACCTTTGCCAGGGCCGGAGAATCGAGCAACCCCGATGAGGTCTTTGTCGATCCCTACCATGCCCAAGGCCAGGCCGACTACGCCCGGATGCTGGAGGCGGTGCTGCGACGACGACCCGACAGCGTTCTGTTTGACTACGTGCGTTACCCCAGGGGGGTGGGGGGCAACTCCGTGGTAGATAGTGTCGATGATCTGTGGATCTACGGCCCAGCCTCCCGCCAAGCCTTCCTGCAACGGGCAATCAACCAGCAGGGCTTGGAGATCATGCGCCGCTATATCAGCCGGGGTTCCTTAGAAGATAAAGATATCGAAGACGTGCGCGCCCTCTACCCCAATGAGGCGGAACCCCTCTGGCAGACCCGTTCCCCTACTCCTCGCCAGCCCGGTCAGCCCCCGATGGCGGCGGCAACCCTGCGGCCCCAGCTTCAGCGAGAACTGTGGCAACTGGCGGTGGCCCACGCGGTGCAGGGGGTGGTGGATTTCGTCAAAATGGCGGAGGATCGGGCCCGCCGCAGCGGGGTGCCCTCTGGGGCGGTGTTTTTCCCGGAGGGTAACCAAACCGTGGGCACCGGCGGCTACGATTCGCGCCTGCAATACTGGGATCGCTTCCCCACCTCCATGGCCTGGCACCCCATGGCCTACGCGGTTTGTGGCCACACGGGCTGCATTCTAGAGGGGGTGCGGCGGGTGATTTCCATGGCCCCGGCCAGCGCTCGACCGCTGATTATGCCCGCCATTGCGGGCACCTGGGGCCAACCCACCCACAACCGCCCCGCCCTAGAGACCCAAATGGAAGCCATGCGGCGGGCCTTGCCCGAAATCAACGCCGTTAGCCACTTTGCCTACTCCTGGCAGGATCCAGAGTTTGACCGGGTGCGGAAGTTTTGCTCCCTGACGCGGCCATAGCCCGCCCCGCCAGCCAGCCCGTCGTCCAGGCGTTTTGAAAGTTGAAGCCCCCCGTAATGCCGTCAATGTCGAGGATTTCCCCGGCGAAATGCAGCCCCGGACAACGGCGACTTTCCATGGTTTTAAAGTCCACTTCCTTCAGCGCCACCCCGCCACAGGTGACAAACTCGTCCTTAAACACCCCCCGTCCGGCAATGGCGTAGCCGCCCTGGGTGAGTTCGGTCACCAGGCTTTGCAACTGCCCTTTGCTGAGGTTGGCCCAGGTAAGATCGCGATCAACCCCCACCCGATCCTGAATCAGGTAGTGCCACAGCCGCCGAGACAGGGCCGGGAAGGGAGAGAAGCTAATCAGCAGCCGCTTGCCTTGGGTTTGCTTGAGGTTCAGCAGGGTTTGCCGCACCTGGTCTTGGCTGAGATCGGGCAGCCAGTTGATGTGGAGATCGGCTCGGTAGCGCTGGCGATGCAGACCCACCGCCCCAAAGGCCGACAGCTTAAGAATAGCGGGGCCGCTGAAGCCCCAGTGGGTCACCAACAATGGGCCACGCTGCTTGAAAGGCTTGCCCTCCGCCAGGGGCAGCGTCAGGGCCACATCCTCCACCGACACCCCCGCCAAGGCGTGCAGAGCAGGATCCGCCACATTGAAGGTAAACAGCGACGGCACCGGGGGCACCAGGCCATGGCCAAGGGACTGGGCCAGTCGGTAGCCCATGGCACTGCTCCCCGTGGCCAGCAGCACCAGGTCCACCCCGGAGGCCAGCACCTTGTCGATCGCGTC